>JACQEL010001019.1 GCA_016200595.1 Deltaproteobacteria bacterium | reverse complement strand
GTAGTCGCCGTCCTTACGGATCAGCATGTTCTGGCCCATCATGTCAAATTGAAAGTAGTCTCGGTCAGTTGGGCCTTTCAGGCGCGCTCCAAAGACGCGGCTGATTTCCGCGGGAAATTCCTGGTAGTTCAGGGTCGTTTTGCCCTGGGACAGCATGGCCCAGGAGAGTTCGCATAAGAAGTAGAGCTTGTCGGCAAGCGACGTGAAGGTTCGACCACTGGTAATGTCGCGTTCCATCTTCCGACGGATGGCGTAGAGGTAGATGCGCGAGATGTCGATGCGTTCACCACGCTCGATCTCGTCAAGAGACTCCGTGATGAGATCGATCATGACCGGGCGGCTCGCCAGGTCCAGCAACTCTTGATTTTCCACGACGCGGCTGATGGCAGCTTCGGAAAGCTTGTTGCCGGCCAGTATGCAGCGGATCTGCCCCGGCGTAAGCTGTTGCAATTCCAGCACTTCAAACTGTGGAGAAGTCATCTTCAGAGTAGAGGTGGAGGCCTGGAGCTCGGCGCTGAGCAGTTTCCGGCTCTCTGCATCGTTGGGGAAGTGCTCAGTTCGACTGGTGAGGATGACTTTGGAGCGAGGGGCGACGACCTTGGCCAACTTCCAGAAGTGCTCGATGACCTTGTCACGATCGACCCGATCCGCCATCTCATCGAAGCCATCAAAGATGAGGAGGAAACGGCCCATCCGGTTCAACTCCTCGAAAACGGAATAGTTGCGAATCTCGATCCGTTGCTTGCTGAAAAAAAACTCAGAAAAGAGGTTCTGCACATCGATGGCCTTGGCGTGGTCGCGAAGGGCGATGTAGATGGGAAGCCGCGGGCGCTTGACGCCTTTGCGCTGCGCTGCGCGGTAACGTTGGAGAGCCACCCAAGCGTAATGCAAGGCGAACCACGTTTTTCCGGTGCCGAACTGGCCGAGGATCGAGATGTGCTCTTTCGACGGGTCGTCCAGCCATTGGTCTATATAGGTGTCGATCCAGCCAGTGTCCTCGCCGAAAACGGAGACGCCGATGCGCTGATTCGTCGCGGGGTCGAACTCGGTCTTCGTGCAGGCCAGCGGAATGTATTTCTTGTCGATGCCGCGATCCTCCACCTCACCTTCGAGCCAGTTGAAGTAACCTGTGAAATCCACCCCGAGATCGATCAGCTCCTCGAAGGTGTAGCAGGCGAGTTTCGCAGGTGCAGCTGAGTTTTGCGCGGCGATTTCTTGCACGACACTGGGGCTCTTGCGGAGAGCGGAGATGAGCCAGCCTTCTCCGACACCCTGGTCGGTAGCTCGGCGGCGAAGGGCGTTGAGGTGGGCCAGTTCGGCAGTGCCCTCAACGGCGTACACGAGGACACGGGTATATTTGCGCTCGCGATCTGGGACGTTGATGATGCGCTCGTAGCGATCTGGCTCGGGAGCCTCATAAGCTTCGGGCGGATAGCCGGAGACGCGAAACCACGCGTCAAGATTGGCGGCGAGCAGGTCCAGAGCCCCGCCTTCGGGCAAGGTGCCACGGGTGAGACTGCGGAGCCGGTCTACCTCTTTACGCAGGCGCTCCTGTTCCGTGCGAGACGTGCCGGCATCGTTGAGCTGTGCCGAGAGAATGCGGTGCTGACGGACAAGCCACGCCAGGATATCCTGAGCCGCATGCTTGGCGAGCTCCGGCGCAGTATCAAAGTAGGAAGGCGCGAGCCCGGCGCGGGGATCGGAAACCTCGGTTGCGAGAAAGCGCTCGAGGCGAGGCTCGCGAGCGGCATTCTTATCGCGTATATAGACAAAGCAGGGCTTACTGCGGCTGCGCGCGTGGCGAAACTCTTCGATCGTGACCTCACCATAGGTTGTTTCGAAGATGCCGAGGTAAACGTCGCCAGCTTCCACTTCCGCCAGGGAGGCTTCGACAACTGTCTCAGGACGGGCGCCGGCACCGGACTCATAGAGGAAGACCTCGAAGCCGCAGGCTTGGAGAGACTCTTCCAGGATGCTCCGCAGATCTCGGAGTTCTTTCATGCGGGAGCTGATAAATACCTTCAGCTTGTTACCAGACGGACTTAAAACGAACTGGCGGGCACGACTGGCTCCACGCAGGAAAGCCAATTCTTCGCGGATGGCCGACAGATCCCCCAGGGCTTCGAGGCGATCAAGAATCGCCGCCACCTGTTGGTCACGTCGCGTCTCGGCGGGATTCCTCGTGGCGTCAATAACCTCATTGAACGCGGCGCTGAACAGCGCGAATTCGCGGCGTGGATCGATATTTGCCGCCCGTAGCTCATCACCAAGCCTATTCCATTCGAGGAACCGCTCAGTTTCTGACTCGAGTAATGAGGGATCGTCCTTATCGAAGGAGCGACGAAATGCGGCGCGGATCTCGGCCTCGCGGAACAACTACAAGGCCTGCGGGGGGGCGCCCGACGCCGTACTGCACAAGCGAATAGACATATACCCCATCGAAGTCAGCAGGCGGCGTATCGGGCTTGAGGCCCACGGCCTCGAACAGGCTCACTACCGACTCCGTGCGCACCAGCTTCTCCTTGGCCTTCTCTACAGCAGCCGAGGACAACACTTCAAATGCTTTCGACAGTATCGGATCCATAGCGGAATCTCCGATTGAGGTATTAAGTAGGGTTTTGAGAGATACCTTCTGAGGTTCTGTCACTTTTCACCCAAATGTGCAAGAGAGACGACGAGAGCGGAATGAAGACGTGTTTACGCGGTTAACGGAGGACTCTCAACCAGGCGGCATGAGATTGACACACGAGAGTTGTCACCCTGAGTGCAACGAAGGGTCTCGGCATGAGATTCTTCGCGGAGTTTATCCTGAGCGCAGTCGAAGGGCTCAGAATGACAGTGCTGCAGAGCCTCAGCCTAAAGTGTACGAATGTTTTGCATTACGGTTTAGCGAAAAGGCCGCCATGAGCAAGTAGCAACCAACCCCGTGCCGGTCGCGACCGGCGACCTCTTCAAACTCCCACAGTTTTGTGGTACACCCTCTCGGCAGCAGGGATCTCTTCAGGCCAGAGATAAACTTTTGCTGGACAGCGGTTTTCTCAAAGTCTAGCGGATGGGATCGAAAAGATCAGAGTTGTCACCACCCATGCCTCCGCGTCATCCTCACAGAGTCATTCTCCTTGCGTTCCTAGCGGCATGCGCGTTCTTCCCATCGTCTGCTCTGGGAATGCCAGATGACAAACTGTCCCCCTACACCTATGAAGACACGAAACGCCTGGTTACTCTAGTAGAAGAAGCCGCAACCCTCGTGGAACAGCAAGGGGAGGAGGCGTTCAAGGAATTTGAGAGGAAGGATTCCAAGTGGTTTAACGAGACCTACTATCTTTTTGTGTATACGGAGGACGGCACGTGTGTGTTCCACGCCGTCGAACCCGAGCTGGTGGACAGGAACGTGATCGACTTGCGGGACATGGATGGGAAGCCGGTCGTTCAGCTCATTACCGACTTCGGCAAGAAACCGGAAAACGATGCCGGCGGGTGGGTCTTTTATCTCTGGGGAGACAAGACTCAGCTCATTCCGCATTGGAAAAGTGCTTATATCCGTAAAGTCGTCGCGCCGAACCAGCGGATCTATCTGGTTGGCAGCGGCATTTATAACATCAAGATTGAAAAGGTGTTCATCGAAGAGCGCGTCAAGATGGCCTGTGAGCTCTTGCAGAGCAAAGGGAAGGACGCGGCCTTTAAGGAATTTCGCGATCCCGCGTCGTCCTTCGTTTTTCTCGGTACGTACATTTTTGTCCTGGACGAGCAGGGCCATACGCTAGTGGACCCGGCGTACCCAACGCTGGCCGGACGGGATCTTTCGCAATTCCAGGATGTTGTCGGCTTGCATGTCATCAAGGAGGTGTTGCAAAAGCTCACGCGGGCCGACGAAGCGTGGGTGCAATACCTATGGCCCAGGCCCGGCAGTGCGGTCCCTTCTCGCAAGCTGATGTATACGCGGAGGATAAAAGTTGGGAGTGAGACTCTGATTGTCGGGTCCGACTTCTTTCTCGCCACGCCGATTTGGATGAAGGTGGAGGGAGATTCTCCATGGCCAAAAAACCCGCCGGTCTGATTTACTGGGTCGATGACAAACCACCCTGGCCAGTGTTAGGTCTCCTGGCAGTCCAGCACGTCTTTCTGATGTCGAGTACGCTGGTGTTGCCCATCGTGCTGGTGTCCGAGATCGGCGGAGACTTCAATGAGGTACGCGCCGTAGTGGCGCTCACCATGATGGCTTGTGGTCTGGGTACCATCGTGCAAGCCATGCGCTGGGCCGGAATCGGCTCGGGCTATCTTTGCCCGAATCTCTGCGGCCCCAATTTTTTCGCGGTGTCCATGGGGGCGGCCTGGTTGGGGGGACTGCCTTTGATGCGGGGGATGACCATCGCCGCGGGGCTGGTGGAAGCGGTCTTCGCACGGGTGCTGCATCGTTTGGAGTTTCTGTTTCCCAGTGAGGTCACTGGTCTCGTAGTACTCATGGTCGCCCTGGGCCTGGTGCCGCTGAGTGCGTCGAAATTTCTCCACGTTGATTACGCGGGAGAACCGATTCAGGGCGTCAGTTTGCTGGTCGCTGCGCTGACCTTACTGGTGATGGTCGGAGTCAACATCTGGGGAACGAACCGACTCAAACTCTACGGCGTGTTGATCGGTATGGCAGTCGGTTATGCGCTTTCCTTCGGTACCGGTTTACTGACGGCCATCCAATTTCGCGACGTGGCTACGGTGCCGTGGGTCGGGCTCCCGAGGTTCGAAGGCATGTGGCAGTTTTCTTTTCGGTGGTCGCTGCTGCCGGCGTTTACGATTGTCTCCATTTGTGGGGCGTTGAAATCCTTTGGAAACCTCATCATGTGCGAGAAAGTGAATGATGAGGAATGGACGCGACCAGACATCAGACGCATCGGGGATGGACTCATGGCGGACTCCATTTGTGTCGCCGTCTCCGGGTTGTTGGGCGGAGTGGCCTCGGACACTTCAGCCAGTAATGTGGCGCTGAGCAACGCGTCCGGTGCCACGAGCCGCTGGATCGGTTTTGCCGCCGGGGGCTTGTTCATCCTGTTAGGGTTCTTTCCGAAGCTGAGCGCTATGCTCTCCATCATGCCCACGCCGGTGGCGGGGGCGATTCTGATATTCGTCGTGTGTTTCATGATCATGTCCGGGTTGCAAATTATTCTGAGTTCCAAGCCCGACACGCGGAAAACGTTCGTCGTTGGTATCGCGCTGAGCTTTGGCATCAGCCTCGATGTCTTGCCGGAACTCTATGCCCATATCGGCCCGTGGTTGCGCCCACTGTTCGAATCCTCGCTGACGTTGACTACCGTGGTGGCCGTGCTCCTCAACCAGCTGTTTCGCCTGGGTGCGAAAGAGACAGTTTCCGCCGCTGAAGTGCCTTCCGAGGGATGACGGTCGCGGACACTGAAGAGCTGAGAGGACCCGGCGAAAGTCTTACCTTTTGGCTGAGCCCTCCAATACGGCCTTGAGGGCAATACCCTTTCATTGCCTCGGCCTTCTCCTGAAGGTCCGTCAGGGTTTTTCGCAGTCTATTCGTTTTCCAAGGCCTGGATATCAGCGAGCGCCTCGGCGAATTCTTCCATGAATTCTCTTACCACGGCACGGCTCGATTTCACGCTATCCACCAAGCCCACCCCTTGGCCCACGAAATAAGAGACGAGTTCGCGCGCGTTCTCGTTGCCCCGCTCGGCGGCTCGCTGGGCCGCATGGAGAGCCGGCTCGCTGATCAGGCTTTGTAAGGGCATGGGCAAGGGGCCGGGGCTGTCCGCGCCTTCCCAGGCATCGGTCCACGCCGAGCGCAGCTGGCGCGAATACTTTCCCGTGCGACACTTGGAGCGGACGGTGTCGCGCGAGGTGGCCGCGATCATCTTTTGGCGGAAGATTTCTGAGGTCTCCGACTCCGTCGTGGCCAGCCAGACCGACCCCGTCCACACGCCGGCAGCACCGAGGGTCATGCACGCCGCCATCTGGCGGCCGGTCATGATTCCGCCCGCAGCCAGTACCGGAACGTTGCGGAGCGGCTTGATGGCGCGCAGGACTTCGGGGATCAACACCAGTGTCGAGACCTCGCCAGTATGGCCGCCAGCCTCGCCACCTTGTGCCACGATGATATCGACTCCCGCCTGGACCTGGCGGACCGCGTGGGCTTTGGATCCGACCAGCGCCGCGACCGGCACGTTATGGGCGTGCCCCATATCGAGCATCGCCTGCGGTGGTACGCCGAGGGCATTCGCAATCAATTTGATCGGATGGTGAAACGCTACCTCTAACAGATGCAAGGCCGCGTCCCGCTGCAGGGAGGAGGGCGCGTCCGGATGCCCGAAGGGTCCGCTCTCAAGCTGCCGCGGCGGTTCAACTCCGTGCTTCGCGAGCAGGCCACGCACGAAATCCTTATGGGTTTGCGGAATACGCTCCGCGAGGGCACCCACGGTCACCCCCTTCTCTTCCTTGATCGACACATTCTCCGGAATGAGCACGTCAATCCCGTAGGGCCTACCCTCGATGTGCTCATCGATCCACTTCATTTCCAGCTCAAGCTGGTCGGGCGTAAACGCCGTCGCACCCAGGACACCAAAGCCACCGGCGCGACTCACAGCGGCGATCACGTCTCGGCAGTGACTAAAAGCCACCAACGGAAAATCAATGCCCAGCATTTCACAGATAGGAGTTTTCATACTCTGGTCCCTCAAACTTCAGCGATCGAGAGCGATCCGATAGAGCTTGGCAACGTTCTGGCAGACGATCTTGTCTCTCGTCGGCTCCGGGAGTCCGGCGAACTGGCCTTCTATCACTTGACGTGAATGCGGCCACGTACTGTCAGTGTGCGGGAAATCAGAGGCCCACATATAATTCTCCTCACCAAAGAACTGGCTGGTCATGGGGCCAATCGGGTCATCCTGAAACGTCACCATCACCTGGCGGCGGATATACACGCTGGGCTTCAGCGGCAAGGGCTCGTCCGACATGGCGTTGAATTTCTCATGGGCGTGGTCGAGCCGGTAGAGATAATGCGGAAACCAGCCACTGTCGTTTTCCGCAGACACCAACTGGAGCTTAGGAAAACGCTCCAGCACGCCACCGAAGATGAGGTCGGTGAATGAGCGCTGAATCTCGTGGATGCCGTTCGTATAATTCCTCGTCATGAAGGGCGGCCGCTTGCCGCTGGGCGACGTTTTCACCGTATCGCCCACACCGTGCCCCTTGCCGGTGCCGATATGCAGCGAAAGCGGTATCTGCACCTCTTCGGCGACTTTCCACAACGGGTCATACTCTTCGGTCCAGAAGGGGCGCTCCGGCGGCGGCGCCCCCCAGATTTGGGCGCCCTTCAGCCCGAGCTTCGCGCAGCGTTCCAATTCCTGTATGCCCGCGGCCAAATCCTCGAGCGACACCAGCGCGATGGCATGAAACCGTGCGCGGTTGTGCGAGCAAAACTCCGCCACCCAATCGTTGTAGGCCTTGAAACACGCGCGTTGCAGATCCGCGTCGGGAAGCCGGAAGAGCGGCATGCCGAACGTGGTGTAGAGGACCTCCGCGCCGACCCCGTCCACGTCCTGATCCTTGATGCGCTCGACCGGATCCCAACCGCTCGGACGCGCTCCAGCAAAGCTGCCCTTTTTGAAGTACTCTTCGAGTTCCTTGCCACTGCGGCCAGCGGCAAAACCCAATGACACTCGTGACGGTTGAATGCCCGGCGCGACAAAGAAGCTGCCCTTCTCATTCTCTTCGACATGTGGAGCCTGGTCTCGGTATTTCTTATCAAGACGGTCAGTCCACAGATTTGGCGGTTCAATCATATGAGAATCAGCGGAAATGACTGTATAACTTGACATCCTGATCCCTCCTCACTTTGGGATACTATGTTCCTAGCCGTCTTCTTTAGCCCTGAAACCTGCCGAGCGCAAGGTTGCGTCGTCCATACGGAATGTCGCAGATTTTGAGAGAGGAGAAGTGAGGCATTGAGAGACTGAGCCCTCGGGTCACTGAGGCTTTGAGTCCTTGCAGCATTGACTTGTCGACTGCACCGTGTAATGACACAATCGCCTAATAGCTCAATGATTCAATGAACACATAACCCAATGGAACACGGGAGGCACTGATTATGCCTGAGCTGACTGACTTGAGGGACCGCACCTGCATTGTGGGGATTGGCGAAACGGCCTACACCCGTGGCACGCCCAAGAGCGCGCTTGAACTCGCCTTGGCAGCTTCGCTGGGCGCAATCGAGGATGCCGGCATCAAACCTGAAGCCGTCGACGCGGTTATTCTGCCCGCCGGGGCCGGCAGCGGTGGGACCGCCGGTGATTTTATTGCCAACTTCGGGCTCCCGGACCTGCACTACACCACCTCCCTCCAGGAAATGGGTGGAGCCATGTGCGTCTCCGCTCTCGAGTCTGCCGCTGTGGCCCTCGTCAGCGGCATTGCCCACTACGCCCTGATTCCGCTGTGCAGTCGCTTCTATTCCGGCCGGAAGGCGCGGCAACTGAATTCCGACCCCGGTACGGGGCTGCAGTCCGCGGAGACTATCCGGGACTACTATGCCCCGTTTGGCGTGGCGGCACCGCCCCAACATTACGCCTGGATGGCGCAGCGACATATGCAGCTCTATGGCACCACCCATGAGCAACTAGGCGCGATAGCCGTGGCGATGCGCAAACATGCGCAGTTGCATCCCAACGCCTTGATGAAGCGGGCGCCGATCACCCTTGATGATTACTTGGCGTCGCGCTGGGTCAGTTATCCTTACCGGCTCTTGGACTGTTGCCTGGAGACCGATGGCGCCGCGGCCTTATTGGTGACGACCACCGAGCGCGCCAAAGATCTGCGCAAGCCACCCGTGTACGTGATGGGTGTGACCTCAGGACATCCCTTCCCACCGCACGACCTCCCCAATCGACCCGACCTCCTCAAGATGGGACTCGACTTTTGTGCGCCACGCGCGTACGCGATGGCAGGAGTAAAGCCGGACGACATGGATTTCGCCGAGATCTACGATTGTTTCACCGGTCAGATGATGTTGCAACTCGAATCGGCGGGCTTTTGCCAAAGGGGCGAAGGGGGGCCGTTTGTCGAGAACGGACGGATCGAACTCGGCGGCGCGCTGCCCGTCAACACCCACGGCGGTCTGCTGTCGCAGGGGCACAACGCCGGTATGAACCATTTGGTCGAGGCCGTCGTGCAGCTGCGACACGAAGCGGGCACGCGGCAAGTGCAGGACGCCGAGTTAGGGGCCGTGACTGGCTGGGGGGGACACGGGCATGGGTCAATGGCGATTTTACGCCGCTGAGGGTCTACCATCATAGGAATCCTTTGTGAAATGGGAAGGGAAACTGCAAGTATGAAGCTGAGCCGGGGGTTTTGCGCCCTTCGACAGGCTCAGGGCGAACGGACAAAGCCCTCACTCACGGAAGAACACCCGTTCGTGCTGAGCTTGTCGAAGCATGAACGGCTCTCGTTATCCACGTCTCAATTGGAAAAACTTTATGAAAACTGACAGTCCCACGCCAATCGTTAAGCTACCCGTCCTGCGGGGCTACACCAAAGAATTCTACGACTGGTGTCACCAACGCGAGCTGCGCTTTCAGCGCTGCCAAAGTTGCGGAACGTGGCGCCATCCACCGCGGCCGATGTGCGGCAGTTGCCATTCCCTGCAATGGGAATGGGCCCCCACCACGGGGACAGGCAAAGTCTATTGTTGGACGATCGTGTATCAGGCTCTTGACCCCGCCTTCGCCAATGACGTCCCCTATGCGGCGGTCGTCGTCGAATTGGACGAAGGGCCGCGCCTGGCGACGTGGGTGACAGGGATAGCACCTGATCAGTTGTACGTTGGCATGCCCGTCGAAGTGTGGTTCGAAGACCTCAGCGACGATGTGGCGTTGCCAAAATTCAAACCGGCGGAGGCGCACTGAGAGTTCTTTGATCAATAGAAATTGTCACAAAGAAAAAGGAGGACAGCATGGCTGAGAAGAACACTGAGACTTTATTGCAGGAAGTGATCGATCGGGAAGCGATCCGCACCTTGCCTGTACGTTACTGTCACTGCGTGTGGCAAAAGGACCTGGACGGCTACGTCAACCTCTTTACTGAAGACGGTGCCTTCATTCCCGACAGCGGTTTGCCGCACGCGCAGGGACACGCGGAGCTGCGCAAAATAGTCGGTGGAGGATTGGATACCCTAAAGCCACGCCCCTTCATTCATAACCATGTGGTGGAACTACTGGGTCCGAACCAAGCCAAAGGGACCTGTTATGTAGAGGTGCGTATGCTGCGCGACGGGAAGAAGTGGTTGATGACGGGGTGGTATAACGACGAGTACGCCAAAGTCGGGGGGGAGTGGAAGTTCAAGTCCCGCAAGATCACGACCGATTCCTTTGGGCCGGTGAGCGAGAGCTAAACCTAGAATTTCGTCTAGCACTAAAGTTAACGACCTCGTTCCCAGGCAGAGCCTGGGAACGCAAGGCCCAGGTGCGGCAGAGCCACGACCCCACGGCATTCCCAGGCTCCGCCCGGGGATGAGAAAGACCTAAAGTTTAGAGATTGACAGAGGACTAGTACTTCATCGCAATAGTTTTGCTGGGCAGAGAGGAGAAGTGGCGTCAAAACAAAAAATCTTCCGGGGCTGACGATTGGAGAAAAGAGGATTGGCTAAGGAGTTTGGAGACTACTCACTTGATCGGGGTTCGAGAGCAATAATCAATAGGCTTCAGCCTAGTTGCTCTCTCTAGGAGGAGAACATGAAATGCCGGACCGTATTAGTTTTTAGCGTGGCCTTGGCGCTCACCTTTGTGGTAGGTGCTACCCGAGCATCTGCCGATAACCTGCCTGGGACCTTCGACTTGGAGTTTGATGGGTACTGCGATGGGATGCACCTGGAGACTCTCACGACGAAGATTCAGAAGTCCGCGACTGGTTGGCTTGTCCAAGGCTCTAGAACCGGATGCGCTAGCGAGGACATTGTCGGAGTCAATGTGACTCACAAGAATTTAGACGTCAACTTTGCGGAGTGGGGTACGTCATACCTATTTATCATTCGTGTCAATCACACCTGGTCTATCTATATAAATACCGGCGATGGCGCTGAGCTGTTGAATGCCGGAACGTGGAGTTTCGGGTCGTTTCCGCTGGCTGTTCTCAACAGCCGTCTTCCCAAGTCCACGGAGCCACAATAGCCCGTCAGTCTGCCACATCCTCGCCGTCCCCCGCATGGCCTGCCAGCAGCAACCGGGCGAACTGCGGTGGTGGAGATCAGCGGAACCTCATGCAGCACCTTGCACAATGTTCCTCTGCTCCTCACCACCGGTGTTCGGAAGTAGTAGCGAGCGCTGTGCGCACGACAGACTTGTTCATGAGCAGCGCAGCGAAGAATTTCACCGCAGGACCCTTCACAGAGTTTCTCCTGAGCCCCCTTCGACTAGGCTCAGGACAGGTTCCGCTGGGGGGTTCAGGGTGACAATCTTCTCACTGCTGACGAGCGTCGCACGATACCATCTCTCGCTCGCCTCAAGGTAACACTTCACGGCAGCAAGCAGGCCTTTGCGGTTCTTGCCCCGCGTATAGATTGTGCGGAGCTGCATGCCCAGAACACGCGCTCACACTGACGCGCGTCGAGAGACCTGCCTGGTGCCAGTGTGATCCACACGAATAGGCATGCCGATCTTACCATGAACCTGGATGTAGGGTGCGTTTCATTTTCGGACTGATTGACCGGACGTGTGAGGGATTATTTTTGTGAGCTTTCCATTTTGTCCGGAGACTTAGGATTTACCGGACACTCCCGTGAGCCATGGGACGCGGGCGCCGGTCACGTGCACGGGATGGTTAGGCAGGCTTCCATCTCCATCAAAGGTGCTTTTCCATCTTTATACAGTCCATTTCATGTTCGGTTGAGAGGCGAAGAGTGCCCGGTGACAGGGTCTTGTAGCCGTTGCGTAGATAGAATGCTTCCGCATTCAATGAGGCATTCAATTGAAGACACGGAATGCCTTGCATGACGGCACGCGTTTCAAGTTCCTGTAAGATCCTTTGGCCAATCCCCCTGCGGCCGGCCGTTGGATGAACATAAAGCGCACGCAACTCACGCAACTGCGGAATCATAAGGCCGAACCCCAAGATGCCAGATTCGTCTTCAGCCACGATAACGACTTCATTGCCCTGAGTGATGATCTGACGCATCCATTGGTAGCGCGCTTCGTCCGGCTTTCGTGACCAGTCCTCGATAATTTCGGGTGGATAGAACGCGGAAGCTGTTTCATGAACAGCTGCATAATGCGCCTGGATGATTGCTTCTGCATCCGCGGGTTTTGCGGTTCTGATGAGAACTTCCTTGAACATGTAGAGCCTCCATTGAGAGACGATTGCTCGCTGCACTTTGCCGGTTTTAATAAGCATCTTCTCTTTACGATGTTTTGCTCCTTTTCCTGGATATCCGCGCTCCGCCCGCAGGATATCCGGCACAGTCGTGGGTTATTTCTCCAACGAAAGAACCCTTTTCGAGAGTCCGGGAAATTAAGAAAAACCGGACACGCACAGGGGTAGCGTAGATGCAGCCCTATATAGCTCCCCCCCTCTCAGTGTGGCACTTCATCTGCGGTGGCGTAGCACCCGTCAAGGTCGTACTCAGCAAAAACATATTCGGCTACGCTGTAGGGTGGTCCGAGCAGGTCGCGCGGATCGTTACTCATAAAACGCTCCTCACGCCGCTCTCCGTTCTCATCATAGTGCACGCGCACGGTCTCCCGAGGCTCTAAGGAGATGGCGACGATGACTCGCGTGCCGACATCCGTGCAGCGCCACTTGCCTGCCCCGGTAAAAAACTCCAGGCCGATATGAAAATCTGCGTGTTCCACTTTTTTACTCGCGACTCGTCGTTAGGTCAGCCCTGATCCAGTCCGCGAATTCGGCCTTTGTCAAGTTGTTCCTCTCTTATGTTAGTAAAAAAAATAACTAAAAGACTGGCCGTTGTCCACCCTTTACAGCGGTTTTCATTTGAGCGAGGAGACCTACCGTTTTCTCAGTTGTAGGCCGGGATAAGGCCGCAGGCCGTTCCCGGCGTGTTCGGCTCTGCCGGAAACGCTCCGCTTATTTCGGCCTACCTTCTTGCTCTCTTCATGCAAGTGCAAACCGCTGTAAGTTGAGACTGTCGGCAAAGAATCATCGCCGCGCTCTACATAAGCGCGCAGTGGCGGATCTCACGAAAATAGCGTAAAGGGAGTGTCTTGACCTCCGCTGGCTTACGCTTCTGCGAGAAGGCGACCGGGCAAGAGGCCGACGAGCCAGCGGCAGAGATCACCATAATTCAGGTAGACATAATTTGAGACCTATGAAGAAACTGCTGATTGCCAATCGAGGTGAAATTGCCATTCGTGTGACGGAGGCCGCGGCTGAGCTGGGGCTGACGACGGTCGCCATATTCTCCGAAGATGACGTGAAATCACTGCATGTCATCAGAGCCGATGAAGCCCGCCCGTTGCACGGTACTGGCGCCGCGGCTTACCTCGACGCGGAGCAGATCGTGGCGGTCGCTAAACACGCCGGCTGCGATGCGATCCACCCCGGCTATGGCTTCCTCAGCGAGAATGCCGGGTTCGCTCAGCGCTGCGCCGAAGCCGGCATTGTCTTCGTCGGGCCGCGCCCCGAATTGCTCGACTTGTTTGGCGACAAAGTGCGTGCGCGTCAGTTGGCCGGCCAATGCGGAGTGCCGGTGCTGGCCGGTTCCACCGGGCCGACCAGCCTTGCCGAGGTCAAAGCCTTTTTGCGATCTGGCCCCGCGGATGCCGCGATCGTCATTAAAGCGGTGGCAGGAGGAGGCGGCCGCGGGATGCGCATTGTTCGCCGTCTCGACGACGTCGAGGAGGCGTATAACCGGTGCCAGTCCGAAGCGCGTGCGGCTTTTGGCAATGGCGAGGTGTATGTCGAACGCTTCATGCCAGCAGCCCGTCACATCGAGGTACAGATTCTCGGCGATCAATCGGGAAACGTCACGCATCTGTGGGAGCGAGAATGTACAGTGCAACGACGGCAGCAAAAGTTGATCGAGATCGCCCCAAGCCCCTCAATAACCCCGGCGACCCGTGACCAGCTAGTTGCAGCAGCGATGCGCATGGCACAAGGTGTCAGATACGACAGTCTCGGCACCTTTGAATTTTTGCTCAATACCAACGGCGGCGAAGACGCGACCTTTGCCTTCATCGAGGCCAATCCACGCTTGCAGGTCGAGCACACCGTCACCGAAGAGGTGACAGGCGTGGATTTGGTGAAGGCGCAGCTGCAACTTGCTGCCGGACAGTCGCTCCGCGAGCTCGGTCTCGACGCGCTGCCCCGCGAAAAGCCACGCGGATTTGCCATCGAACTGCGCATCAACGCCGAGTCGATGGCAGAAGATGCCTCGGTGCGGCCGTCCAATGGAACACTCACCGTGTTCGAGGCCCCATCGGGGCCGGGTCTTCGCGTCGATTCGTACGCCTATGCTGGCTACAGCACGAACCCCAGGTTCGATTCATTGTTGGCGAAGCTCATCGCCTCCTCGCCCTCAGAGAATTTCGCGGAAACCGTGAACAAGGCATACCGGGCGCTGTGCAAGTTCCGTATCGAAGGCGTCGCGACGAACCTGGGCTTTCTCCAGGCGGTGTTGCAGCATGCCGATTTCCGCGAGAATCGCATCCATACCGGTTTCGTCGAAGAGAAAATCGCCGAGCTGGCCGCTGCGGCACACTCAGTACATCGACGACTCTATTTTGAGCGGCCGAGTCCGGCCCGGACAGTAGGTGCGAAAATTGATACCAGTGATCCGCTGGCCGTCTTGCACCTGGGGAAATCCGCGGCACCGCAGGTTGAGCAGCCGGCGCAAGATCATGCCGCGCAGCTTTTGCCCGGCTATGACCTGGAGGGAATCGAGAACGCGGTGGCGCTCAGGGCGCCGATGCAAGGCACGATCGTGTCGATCGATGCCAACGAAGGTGAGGCAATCGCTAAGGGTCAGCAACTTATTGTGATGGAAGCGATGAAGATGGAGCACGTCCTTGCCGCGCCGGTGAGCGGAATCTTGCAGCGGGTTACTACGGCGAAAGGCGATACCGTCGCCGAGGGGCAACCGCTG
>JACQEL010001038.1 GCA_016200595.1 Deltaproteobacteria bacterium | reverse complement strand
GAGCGACCGTCGACCGGAGCCAACGCCAGTGACCGTACCCCCGGACTGCCCGGACGACGGCGGGTGGAGTCAATCGTGACAAAGCCCTGGGCACTCCCAGGGATCCACCAGTGGGTGGGAAGCTCAGTGTCGGCCGTCCGCGTGAGTGCAATAACATCCCCAGGGTTGAGAGTTGGGGTAGGATTCGCGGTGATGAGTTCAGGCAGACCATCCCTTCCCGCTCGGCGTGAGTCGACCAGCACGCCGGTCCGCCCCGCCGACGGACCGGTCCGCACGTCATAGCGGCTGTCGCTCCAAAATCCGTCCGCGCGTCCGAGCCAGGTCGTATCGTCAGTAAAGCCATAGCGAGAAGCACTTTTGACCACGACGATGGCACGATCAATAATTCCTTCGAACCCGGGATTCATGAGGACATTGGCCGACAATTGTTCCGCCCCCCAGGATGTCCAGAGGCCGAGATTAACGCCAAACCGCGGGACCTGCGCCATCGCGACCGTGGGCTCGACCTGGATATCCACCGGCTCCGCAGGTTGTACCGCCGACTCGGCGCCGAGGTATCCGGTAAAAAGCACGAGAAAGATGCTGACCTTCAACGATTTGTTCATGCTGCCCGTCCGATGTGTCGTCCTGTCTGGTAGTGAGTAGACCGGTCCTGAGACGTGGAGTTCTCAGGGTGAGACCTTAAGCGACCGTCCTGCAATCGCTGGCGGAATAGCGCGGCCAGAGCAGCCGTGTTGCGGTTGAGATCGTACTTGTCCTGGACGCGACGGCGGCCGGCTTCGCCCAGGCGTTGCCGCAAAGCTGGGTCGTCCATGAGCCGAACAATGGCGTCAGCCAGCGCCGCCGCGTCCGCAGGAGGAACCAGGAGTCCATCGATACCATCACGAATCAACTCTGGAATACCGGTAATGTACGTCGTCACACAAGGGATGGACATCGCCATCGCTTCCATGAGGACGACCGGAATACCTTCGGCAAAACTTGCCAGCGCGAATACATCGGCTTCGGCATATAAGGCCCGAATACGATCTTGATTGACGGCTCCAGCAAAGGTGACATATGGCTCAAGGCCCTGGACTCTCACCTTTTCCTCAAGGCGCGCGCGGTCAGGACCATCTCCCACCAGGCACAGTCGTACCTGCCGCCCGGCCTTCACCAACCGTTCTACGGCGGCCAGCAAAATATGTTGCCCTTTGGCCGGGACGAGACGCCCGACACAGAGGATGGTGAAGGGCGCTGGGTGAGGACGGAAAGGCTGCGGGGTAAAGACCGCGAGATCCACCCCAAGTGGCGTGAGCTCAAACTTCTCCCACTCCGCGACCTCAGAGAGTTTCATGAGTTGGCTACGCGCATAGGTACCAATGCAACACAAGAAAGATGCGCCAGTGATTTTTTCGCTGAGGCGGTAGCGTGTCACCTCGTAGAATTCGTCGGGTCCGTGCACAGTCAGTGAAAAAGTGAAAGGGAAAATTTTACTGCCAATCAGCCCCACCGTAGAAGCCGGCGTAGCAAAGTGCACATGGAGGTGGGAGAGCTCTTTCTCCTGCATCCACTGGCCGATCATCACCGCTTCAACGAAATAGAAAAAGCCATAGACCATGCCTTGGAGATCGAAGCCGCCAAGACGCAAGGCGAACAGCAAGCCGTGGAGATACGCCAGCGGGCGAGCAAGCAGCGTAGAGAGATGAGCTTTGAGTGCGCCGGAGAGCCCGGCAGGTTTCACGTAGTAAGTGACCTGGGCTTCTTCCCGCTCCTCCTGCGTGAGTTGGGCGGCAGCGCGGTCAGGGTTGTTGATCGACGCAAGGTGAATGTCGAATCCCTCGGCCCGGAGATATCTGACTTCGCGGAGAATAAAGGTATGGGAGATGGCCGGATATTGGCTCACGAGGTATGCGAGGCGCAGGCGAGGCGGCTCAGTCATGATAAAATCCTCCGAAAGCGAAAGTGCGCTGACCCCAGCGGCGTGCGCCGCATGGCAGTGCGATGTGGGGGAAGCCCATCGAGCAATGGTGAGCGGCGACCGTAGGAAACGAAGCCAGTAAAACTGGGCTGGACTGCATGCCGTGGAACCACTCTCCCGTTCAACTGCTGCGAATGAGTAACTGTCTGTGTAACTGCCACTGCCTCACGACCGAACTGCAGATATCCTTCCGCCCAGCCGGTAATGAGAAAGAACAAGGGGATCACCTGGTTCCCCATATACACGGTGGCGACCGAAAAGCCAAAAGCCGCATAGATGCCCAGCAGAGTAAAGGCGAGCGAGCTTCCGCTCAGTGGCGGTGGAGGTGTGTGCCAGCCACGCCAGTACAGCCGGACTGCCATGTAGAATTGTAGCGCCACGAACAATCCCAACGCCAGCAGCCCATGCATCAAGGCCAGTAACAGATAGTAATTATCGATTGAGGGCATCCCTGGGACCTTCGGCCACTTGGTGAGCCCCCAGCCCCACCAGCTTTTCGCCAGGGCAATATCGACATAGTGATCGATGAGCTCTTTGCGGTAGGCGGCAGTCTCTTGCGAGACGGTTTTCGCGTATTCACGCCCCACCGACGCCCAAGACCATAAGCCAATAAAGGCCGGTATACCGATCAAAAGAATCCCGGCGATAAGTAAATTGACTGCCAACTTGCGATTCTTGACGCGTCCGATGGCGGCCAAACCAGCTCCCAAAACCGCTCCACCCCATGGTCCCTTGCACAAGGTCATGATCACCCCGCCCAGCAGCCCAACGGTGAGGACTTGAGCTTTCGACAGCGGGAGTGATGGGAGATGCTTAAAGTGCGGCTCCCAGGCCTTGTTCCACTGGAGCCATCGCTGCAGGCGATAGCCGATGACGAGCATGATCCCGGCCAGAATCGCATGGCCGTACGGCCCAGCAATGCGGGCAAGGCCCCAACGAAAAGTCGTCACCCAACCCACTGCTTGTCCAGGGAAGAAGCGATCAAGAATGATCCGCCAAGGGGTGGAGCCGAAACGGAACTCATACAGCGAAATTACAGAGACGAGGAAAAGCGGGAAGACCAGGCGTTTGGCTAATTCGATACGTAACCCGTGCGGCTCAATCAGACCTTTAGCGAGGATGTACGGGCACAGTACCCACGTGAACATATTAAAGATCAAATTCTGCGCTTCGCTATATCCACTATTCACATATTCAGAGTAGCCAACACAAAAGGCATAGCCGAACACCAGGAGGTCAGCACCAGAGAAGCGCCAACGCTTGGCGTCCTTCAGCAGGAAGGCCAGGAAAATCGGTAAAATCGCGGCCTGACTGAAGGTCGGGTCGGGTAAGCCGGGCGCTATCCAGCGGTAGTATTCGGGCAACAATAACATGACTGGGAGGTACACCCGTAAGAAGGCGTACTGCGGCGAGCGCGCAAATGCGTAATACGCCGCTACCGGAAAAGGGAGAAGAGCAAGAATCCCCACAGATTACTCGATCACGCTTTCTCTCTGATGAGATTTGACGTACAAAATCGATAATGCGACGGCTGGCCAGGAAATGGTAGGACAGGCTTCCAGCCTGTCCACAGCACAGGCTAGAAGCCCGTGCCACCAGGG
>JACQEL010001037.1 GCA_016200595.1 Deltaproteobacteria bacterium | reverse complement strand
TATTTATGGCACTCTCATGCTGACTGCGGTTTTAGCCTCACCGCCTGCAGGGGCAGCCGGGGCACCGACCGAGACCGTGAAGAAATTGGTGGAATATGTACGCTCCTATAAAAAAGAGACTCCGACGCTTTCCGCTCAAGAACGGACGGCAAATGCGCGGGCACAGAAGGTAGCAGAAGAGACGCTGGCGATTCAAGATCTGGCCAAAAATGTATTGGGCGCGCAGTGGGAGAAAATCGGCACCAACGAACAGAAAAATTTCACTCAGTTGCTCATGAGCTTGTTCCAGAAAATCGCCTATCCCAAATCAGCCGAATTTTTTGGTGACCTGCATATCGATTACACTAACGAACAGGTCAATAGCAGCGAAGCAGTCGTCGAAACCACGGTCAGTCACCCTAAAGAGGGGCAGGTGGCAATCGAGTATAAGTTACGTCAGGTGCAGGGCAAATGGGTGATTTACGATGTCCTACTCGATGGGGTGAGCATGGTGACGAATGTGCGTACCCAGGTTCAGCAGGTCATCGCCAAAGAATCTTATCAAGGTCTGGTAAAACGTATGCGCGACAAGTTAGCGGAGAGCTAAGATCCCCTGACGAGTGAAGGTGGTAGAGTGTGGA
Source organism: Deltaproteobacteria bacterium (assembly GCA_016200595.1). GTDB lineage: Bacteria > Desulfobacterota > Binatia > Bin18 > Bin18 > JACQEL01. The sequence goes on along the minus strand of JACQEL010001037.1, from coordinate 10,408 downwards.
TTGAAGCATGAAAAATTCTTCTACTGGAGAGATCAAACAGACCTTCCTGGCACAAGAACAGCGATTGCTGCGCTCGCTCGTACGTTTGTCTATTCAGTATCCCTGGATGGTGCTGTTATTTTGTCTTGCCGTGGCAGTCTGGGCCTCGTTCTACACGATTCAACATCTCGAATTTGTTGCTAGCCGGAATGCGCTCATCTCGAGTAACAAACGGTATATACAGTTCGATGAGGAATACGCCGACGAATTTGTGGGTATTGATCAATTAGTGGTCGTGGTTGAGCCGCGTGATGTTCAGCAGGGGAAAGAATTTGTCTCTCGTCTGGCCGAGATCCTGAATCGTGATACTGCCCATGTGCGGGAGGTCTTTTACCAGATAGATGTCGCTTCCTTGGAGGGCAAGAAGCTCCTCTATCTCTCGAGTGAAGACTTGGGTTCTCTTCACGATAATCTAGAAGAATATCATGACTTAGTGCGTGACCTGACGACTGCCCCGGGACTCAACACCCTGTTTCGCGCTATCAATCAACAAGTGAGTTCTGGCATGGTGTCGCACCTCGTCTCAGGATTCCTTGGCCTGGATTCGCCCACGGATTCCGCAGGAGAAAAGAGCGAAGAAAAGCCGCTGAAACTGACCTTTCTGAAGTCCCTCCTCCAAGAGATGGAGCGGGCGCTGAGTAATGCTGACTACAGTTATCGCTCTCCCTGGGCTGAGTTTTTCTGTGGTACAGATGAACTGTCTGACAATGGCTATCTGATCTCGGAGAACCGCCGCTTCGTCTTTGTAGAGGTCGAACCGAACGAGGAAGGCGATGGGTTTAATGAGGGCGTAGAGTCGATCGCCGCGATTCGCCAGGCGGTGCGAGACCTACGTCAGGACTTCCCTGGACTCGCGGCTGGTGTCACCGGCACCAAGGCGATCAACAACGACGACATGGTGGGCGCGCAGTCTAATAGCAACCTTGCCGCGGTAATCTCGCTGGTTGGTGTCACCCTACTCTATCTCCTGTTCTTCAGAAGACTCAGCCATCCCCTGTTGATTGTGTCGGCTTTGACCGTGGGGTTGGCCTGGACCATGGGGTTCGTTACGTACACCGTCGGGCACCTGACGATCATTACTGCCTTTGTCGCCCCTATCCTGATCGGTTTGGCTGATGACTTCGGCGTACATTTTGTCACGCGCTATGAGGAAGAACGGGACCAGGGGCTGGATGCGGCGGCGGCACTTACTGAGGTCTTTTTCCATGCCGTCCCGGCTATTTCTGCCGGTGCATTTACCACTGCGCTCGCCTTTTTCGCCGTGATGTTGGCTGATTTCCGCGGCATGCAAGAGTTAGGCTGGATCACTGGTGGTGGGCTTTTGCTCTCGCTCCTCGCCACCCTCACCTTTCTCCCGGCGCTCTTGATCATATTCGAACGCCACCGACCGTGGGAAATGGCAAAAGGAGGGCGAACTTTCCTCACCGGTACCTTTGCGCATCTGGGGACTACTATGGAGCGGGCGCGGTGGCCTCTGCTGACCCTGCTTGGGCTTATCACGCTGGGATCGCTGATTGTGCTACCGACAGTATCCTTTGATTACAACCTCTTAAACCTCCAGGCTCGTGGCACCGAGTCAGTCAAATGGGAGAAGCGCATCCTGGCGAACTCCGAGCGCTCCTCCTGGAACGCCCTCTCCACTGCCCCCACTGCGATGGAAGCCATGCGCAAGGCCGCTGCATTTCAAGCCCTCTCTTCGGTCGAAACGGTGGAGAGTGTTGCTTCGTTAATCCCTAGTGAGCAGGAGGACCGTCTGCCGCTAGTGCGCGCCTTGCAGCCCTGGCTCAACGATTTGCCTCCGACGCTGGCTTCCCCTGCCCCCGTCAACGTGCCAGATATGCAGCGCACGCTGGATAAACTCAAGCTCAAAATCCGCGAGGAGAGTGACGAATGGGATCCGCAAAAAAAGCCCTCAGCGCGCGAATTGGGCGAAGTGCGTGAGAATCTCTTGACGGTCATTGACCACTTGCAGCGGCTATCGGAGAACGAAGCCCGAGAGGCGCTCGAGCGTTTTCAGCAGCCGCTTTTTCTCGACTTCCAGGATAAATGGGCGTTGTTGCGCAATAACGTCAACCCCTCAGGACCAATCACCCTGGCAGATATTCCTCTGCAGTTGAAAAGCCGCTTTGTGAGTCAGGATGAGAAGAAATTTCTCTTGCAGATCTACCCAAAAAAGAACATCTGGGACCGTGAACCGCTGGAAGAGTTCATCGGTCAATTACGCCAGGTCGATCCTGACATCGCCGGTTCGCCGGTGACTGGCTATGAGTCGATCAAGGCCATGAAAGAAGGATACGTCGAAGGTGGAATGTACGCGCTGATAGCCATCCTATTGGTGACTTTCCTTACGCTGCACCGAGTGGGAGACACCCTGCTGGCCATATTGCCCCTCGCTCTCGGCATGGTCTGGACTATGGGGTGGATGTGGCTCTTCAATCTTCATTTCAATCTTGCCAATTTGATCACCGTGCCGCTGATCATCGGCATTGGCGTAGAGAACGGCATTCATTTGGTGCACCGTTTCCGTGAAGAAGGTGAAGGCGGCCCCACCTTGATAGCAGGCAGTACCGGGCAGGCCGTTGCCCTTTTTTCGCTGACCACTATGATCGGGTTCGGCAGCTTGATGGTAGCGAGCTATTACGGCATCTTTAGTATGGGATTGTTACTAACCGTGGCCGTGGGGAGTGTGTTGGTCGCTTCACTTACCGTGCTGCCGTTGATCCTCTTTCGTCCGTCTCCCACAGCAGCTCCTACCCTCCAGGCTGACCCGACGGTAGAGGAAGAGGAACTTCCTCTGCGGCAGAGAATGGCAAGACGAGGGTGACGAAAAAAGTGAAGAGTGAAAAGTGAAAAATGGAGATCTTCCTACGTCACTCTTCATTCTTCACTCTTAACTCTTAACTGCTGAAAGCTTTCTATGATCACTGGCGCAGATTTTCTTCGTTTATTGCTTGAATCCGGATTCGACTTTTTCACTGGAGTGCCTTGCTCGCTGGTGAAGAGCCTGATCGCCATGTTGGAAGAGCGAGGGGGGTATATTCCGGAAACCCGAGAAGATGCGGCGGTTGGTCTCGCGGCTGGCGCTTATATGGCCGGCAAGCAACCGGTTGTCATCATGCAGAACTCCGGTTTGGGGGTGTGTCTTAACGCCCTGGCTTCTTTGAGCCGCATCTATCACTTGCCGTGCTTGCTGCTGATTACTTGGCGCGGATATCAGGGGAAGGATGCGCCTGAACATCTCATTATGGGCGACATCTCTCCAACTTTGCTAGAAACTTTAGGGGTTCCTCATCGTGTGCTCAGCGCTGAAACCGTGCAAGATTCTCTGCGCTGGGCCGTGGAAACGCTTAAACAGAGCAACCAGCCGGTCGCTCTGTTATTGCCGCCAGGAGTGCTGCAGTGAATCTCGCCGAGGCGCTGACTGTCGTTGTACCGCTGTTGCGTGACGAGTTAGTCGTGCACGCTAACGGCTTCATTTCGCGTGAGTCGTTCAACCTCAATGACCGGCCCGGCAATTTTTACATGATCGGTTCGATGGGGTTAGCGTCTTCTATTGCGCTCGGCGTAGCCCTGAACCGCCCAGACCGGCGAGTGGTTATTTTTGATGGCGACGGCAATGTGCTGATGAATCTTGGCTCGCTGGCGATGATTGGTGCCCTGCAGCCAGTGAATCTCGTGCACATCGTGTTTGACAATGAGGCATACGGTTCGACTGGCAATCAGCGCACCATCTCCGCGCAGGTCGCCTTAGAAGAGATTGCCCGTTCGAGCGGCTATCAGCGGGCGCAACGCGTAGATACCGCGGCAGTATTGCGTAGTACGGCGCAAGAGTTTCTCACCAAAGCTGGTCCCTCTTTTCTCCTCATCAAGATCGAACCTGATCGAGAAGAGCGCAAAATTGGCCGCATCACGCACGAGCCACCACAGATCGCCGCACGGTTTAAAAGCAGTTGCCAGTTGTCAGTTCCCAGTTCCCAGTATAAAGAGAACTAACTACTTTCTTCATGTTCTACTGGCAACTGGCAACTGACTTCTTCTTTACGTCCTACTGGCAACTGGCAACTGACTTCTTCTTTGCGTCCTACTGACAACTGACAACTGACAACTGACAACTGAACATGCGCCAATACATCCTTCTTAATCCCGGTCCGGTGAACGTCTCTCCCCGTGTGCAACAAGCCCTGTTGCGGGGAGATCTCTGTCATCGAGAAGAAGAGTTCTCTGACTTGCTGGTCGCTATTCGCAGCAAACTCCTGCGTGCCTTCGCTCCTCAGGGATACACGGCTGTGCCTTTGAGTGGTTCAGGGACACTAGCGGTTGAGGCGATGATATCCTCTGCCCTGCCCGAAGGCAGAAAACTTCTGGTGATCAACAATGGCGTGTATGGCGAGCGTATGTTGCGCATGGCTGAAGCGCATCGTATTCCTGCCGTTGAACTGCGCTATGGCTGGACCGAGCGACCCAACCTCAGCCAGATCGAAGAAACCCTGAGAACTGACCCGGCTATCAGCGCGGTCGCTTTGGTGCATCATGAGACCACGACCGGCTTGCTGAATCCGGTGGCAGAGGTCGGCGCCATTGCCCGGCGCGCCGGCCGGCAGCTGCTGCTGGACGCGGTTAGCGCGCTTGGTGGAGAAGATCTCGACCTCATTCATGACGGGGTCGATCTGTGCGCTTGTACCGCTAATAAATGTGTGCAGGGTCTGCCGGGAGTGGCGTTTGTCCTGGCGCGGACCGAGGCGATGGCGGCGATGCAAGACTACCCGCGCCGGTCTCTCTATCTCCATCTGCCTCTGCATTGGGAAGCGCAAGAGCGCCGCAGTATCCCCTTTACTCCTGCGGTGCAGGCCTGGTATGCGCTCGACGCGGCCCTGGATGAACTCCTGGAAGAAACCGTGACTGCGCGGGTGAGGCGCTATCGAGCCGCCGCAGCCTTGCTCCGTGAGGGATTCGCGCGCATGGGTCTCAAGTTCCTGCTGCCTCCCGAATATCAGGTCAATTCGCTGACCTCGCTGTTCCTCCCTGAAGGGATGACGTACCAACGTCTGCATGACAATCTCAAGGAGCGCGGCTTTGTGATTTATGAAGGACAGGGCAAGCTCCAGACCGGCATCTTTCGCGTGGCCAACATGGGACACCTGACGCTCGACGACTTCCGGCGGTTCCTGGGAGCGCTAGAAACAGTGCTAGCGGCATGATGACGTCTGTTAAAGTTGAGCAACTCCGTCGAAAACATCCACGGTTCATCTACCACAGCTTTGCGATAGAACGCTCGGCTGAGGCCCTGAAACTCCGCTTTCATTTCACCATTGAGCCTGACCTCCAGTTCACGCCAGAGACGGTGATTGAAGCCGCAGACTGGGACAGGATCAAGGCGCTCAGCCCAGGCCTGCTCGAACTCTTCGTCTTTCAGCTTGGTTTGGTGGAAATGTTGAGCTATTGGAAGGCGGCCTGCTCGCCAGAACTGCTTGTGCAGGCAGGGTCCCTCGATGCTCAGCAGATCGAGTGGTGGACGGACCTCTTGTTATACGGGATGAGGGAGTTTTTTTACGTCAATCAGATTGATTTCACTACGCCAGGGTTCATTCATATTACCTCGTCCGCACTAGGTAAACATGACGACAAGGAATGTCATGCTGAGCCGGAGCAGAGCGGAGGCGAAGAATCTCGCCTGGATCGCGATCTGGTGTTGATGAGCGGCGGGAAAGACTCGGCGCTCTCGGTGCAACTTCTCCGTGAGCTGGAGCGGGAATTCCACTGCTTATTGCTCAATCCTACGCCAGCGGCGGAGGCAATTACCGCCCAAGTAGGGGACCGGATGCCGATTATCGTCAGGCGCACGATTGATCCGCGTCTGCTTACCCTCAATCAGGCTGGCTATCTTAATGGGCATACTCCTTTTTCCGCCTACCTGGCGATGTTGGGAGTCACCTGCGCCGTGCTCTTTGGCTATCGCCGAGTCATCGTCGCCAACGAACGCAGCGCGGACGAAGGGAATGTGGAATTTCTCGGCAGTGAGGTGAACCATCAATATTCGAAGACGCTGCGTTTTGAGAGGGCGTTCCGCTGGTATAGTCAGACGTACTTGAGCCGAGACGTGGAGTATTTCAGCCTGCTGCGTCCCTTGTATGAACTACAAATCGCCCGCTTATTTGCGCGCTATCCGCAGTACTTCAGTGCTTTCACGAGTTGTAACCGGAAGCAGAAAGAGGGCTCCTGGTGTAAGCAATGCTCCAAATGTCTGTCGACATTTACCTTGCTCTACCCGTTTCTGACTGCCGCAGACATAACCCGCATATTTGGTGAGGACCTGTTTGAGCGTACTGAAGCGATTCCCATGATGCGAGAGTTGCTGGGTTTTGCCGAGCATAAGCCGTTTGAGTGCGTTGGGACGAGAGAGGAGATGCTGGTGGCTCTGTATCTGGGTATCCAACAGGCGAAAACGCGCGACCGTACGCTCCCAGCCGTCTTACGCCACGTGGAAGTGAACCTCGTGCCACAGCATCCGGATCTTTCACAACGTGTGAAAAGTATTCTCCATGCCTGGAGCGATCAACATCACCTCCCGCTCGCGTACACCGATCTCCTCAGAAAGCACCTGGAGTCGTAAGCACAGAGCCTTTGTTCGGCGGGAGCAGCGCAGCTGGTACCGTCTCCGTTCATTACTCCTCGTTCATCGTTCCTCATGGATCTTGCTCACTTCCCCTGTCGCATCATGGAGGCGACGGAGAAGAACTGGGCCGGCAAGGGTTTATTGTAGATATTCTTGGTTGGCACCCACACGGTGGCCCGGCCCGCTTGGTAATCTACCCAGCTGTTGCCCGCGTACATCGGCACCCGTAAGCCCCGGTTCAGGGGGTTGGAGTCTGGGTGACTGAAGGAGAAGAAGAGCGTTCGCCAGTGCTGGCCGTCTTTATCGAAAATGATCGAAAACAGCGGAGACCCATGCTGGCGGTCGACGTATAAGCGACGACGGCCGTAGGGATGATTGGCCACTCGCGGCACCATGTCTACTACCCGTACCCAGCGCAATTCCCAGGGATCGATCGGATAGCAGTTGCACGCGCTGCCGAAGTGCGCCATCTCACTTCTGACCACGCCAGGGGCGAGCACGACTTTATCTTCCACAAAGTGCCAGTCATAAGCATACACATGGCCCTCAAACCCGGAGAACTCTTCGCTGAGAAAAGTTAAGCCTTGCGACGCATCGTAGGGATTGTAGACGATCTTGCGGGTACGCCGCGTCTTGGGATCATAGATCCACCGGTCATCTTCTTTGGTGTCTTGATTGTAACGGACGCCCATGGACTGCGCCCCCTCGATATCAGTGGGGCGCAAAGTGATGGAGTAGTCTTTGTACAGGACTCCAGCTTCAGCCCACTCGGCGACGTTGTGTGCAGGGTTGGGTCTGTACATGCCGTACATCCGTATAAAGAGCGAGGAAGACGAACGTTGCACGCTGCCTGAACTGCCCAGCAGTGAGGTCGTTCCCCAGCTCTGCAGCACATCCGCCCGCTCACGAAAGCGTAAGTTCCAGCCCAGCTTGAGCCCAGCCTGGGGATCGGCAGGATCGATCAGAGGAAACGGAAGCCCGGCGGCATACTGCGAGAGCGTACCGTCTGGTCCGAAAGTGACCTGTGCGGCACCCGCGATGGTCGCATTGATGTATTCCTCGCGTAGAGGGACATCAGTCGTCGCTTGCACCGTGATTTCTAGATCTCCAGCCTGTACGACTTTAAGAATCTCCGGTGGCAACACTGTGGCAGCGACCTGGGCATTGTTCTTATTGATGGTCATCCCTGGAGTGATGCCCTCGACCTGAGGACCACCGTGACGATACGGATAGAACTCCGCCAAGATTTTCTCTTTCAGCTCAGGATCCTGAGCCACGTCTGCGCGGACCGGCGCAGCGAAGATTAGTAGAACCAACAAGGCGCTAAAGCGGATCTCTCTTTGATATCCACGCTTGTACACTCTGTTGCCCTCCTTTGTGTACTAGACGATCCCCTTTTCCCCGAGGCTATCAGAACATATCACATTGGAACATCACAAGCGTCAAGTCGATCTCTCTCAGACGATCTGCTGGAAGCGAGAAACAAGAAGGAAGAGCATGGAGTGAGACGGCTCAGAGCAATCAGGACAATCTTATGTGCTGGTCTCAAGCTCTAGAGAAAGATTACCTTAAAAGGATATATTGGTCGTCTGGAGACCAGCCAGCCACGATGAGCCCATCCTTAGGAAGAATGCTTGCTTTATCAGCCCAAGAACAAGATCCAGTACCTGGTGGTTCCAGGCTCAATCCGCATAATGACAGAAGCGTAGAGCAAGAAAGGATAACGCTTCCTGGTGATCTGAAGCGCAGCGAAGAAGGCCTCATAATCGGCCAGGGTCAGGAACACATCTTAGGTGTTATTGCTCTGGGCCATTAGGTAGGACAACAACCTTTCGGCTCGTGACACGTTCCGACAGAGATGGATCCGTTTCTAGATCATCAAGGAATTTCTGGAGTGCAGTGCTGAGGGCATCGAAAAAATCGCGCGATATCACAATGATTTTTCCGCCAATAACAAATTCGGTAGTTCCGCGTGCTGATTCCTCAAGTCTCCCTCTGACGTACAAAATCTCTCGGGCTTTGCCCGTCCGTGAGTCACGAGATTCGGGAGTGTATGTATGAAGCAAGCCGTTCCGCGCTCCCCAGAGGTCATCCTCAGTACACACGAGCCGACTGTCTGGTAACAGGTATCCTGAAGAAGGGTCTATCTATGTACTGAAGACGTTGGTATCTTCTCACTCCATCCTAAGGGCACGATGGACGGATCACTCTCGGGAGGAGGGGTCTAATGCGATCATCTATGCGTGACTGGAGTGCTGCAGGAATCATTCTCTTCTGCGTTTCCTCTTTCACCGTTGCTAGCGCCGCGTCGCCCTTGCCGCCCGATCCTCAGGAATGGGTCTGTCCTGAGTCCCTCGTCCCGGTAACGCAGCCAGAAATCGAGGCTTGGTGTGCCGAGCACGACGGACAGGGACAACCCGCTCCGTTGCCGCCACCCATTGGAGCGAGGTTGTCGAACCCGCAAGAGAAGAATCGCTACGACCGTCAGCTCAACCGATTTCTGCAAAGCCGCGCCTACGCTGAGCAACTCGGTTGGGCCCATGACCAAGAATGGCGCTTAACCGGTCCGCTCGTTGGGGACCTGAATGACCTCGCCAACATAAAGAACTACGGGTCGCATCTGCTCGTGCGGCTTTATTATTCCCCGGAAATCGTCCATTGGCTGTGCCAGGGCCGGCAGGGGCCCATCGCAGACGGCGGCATGATCATCAAGGAGACGCGCGTCTTCGAGTCAGTAACGATTACGGCGGACGCGCAAAACTGTCTGTTCGTGACGCAACCGCAGCCCGATGCGTTGCTCCCCCAATTTTGGTCAGTCATGGTGCGGGGCAACGAGGCCTCGTACGATGGCTGGTACTGGCCTAACCCGGACCTTGTACTGGGTCTTCCTCCCAATGGCAACCCGCCGATTCTCACCCCGTTCGCGGTGACCACGAAGGATTTCTTTGGCCCCCCGCCCATCAAACCTGATCCGACCTGGTATCCGACGGGAACTCTCTTTGAACCCTTGGCCGACGGCTCCACGAAAAAGTCGAACGTCGTGTTTCCCAATAATTCGTTTGGATCCGGCTATTGTTTAAATTGCCACGCTTCGGCGGCTAAGCTCTCGACGTTTGTGTCTCTGGATAACATTTTGAGTAGTGGTCTTCACTATAAGTTCTTCGCTTCCACTGACCCGTCTGACCCGTCGTCCCAGGTTCTCTTGGGCGCCAGGAGAGCGCTCCATTCCAGGGAGACTGCAAGTCTCTCTGCCACGAGCTCGTCCGGTTATATCAACCCGTTTTCCTCGCCGCTCTCACAGCCAGGACATTCCTTCCTCGAGTTCTACGGCAACCTCGGTCCCGTGACGTTTGATAAAGCGCTGCCACTGCGGCTGCCGGCAGAAACGTATGACCAGCACGTGTCGGGCCCTAAGGGGCCGGGGCAGTTTGTGACCTCGGATCAATGCATTGCCTGCCACGATGCGGCCCAGTTCAACGCCGTCAGGGCCAACATGCTGATCACCGATCCGACGACGCAGGTCCCCATAAATGTGTCTCCCTATGCGGAGTGGCGGGTCTCGCCGATGGGGCTGGCCGGGCGTGACCCTATCTTTTACTCGCAATTGCAGAGTGAGACCAATACTTTACCGATGCACACGACGTGTATTGAAAACACCTGCCTGCACTGCCATGGAGTAATGGGGCAACGCCAATACGCTCTTGACCATCCAGCGTCAGCAGGGGAAGACATCTGTAAGGAGATCTTCGCCATTCC
>JACQEL010001036.1 GCA_016200595.1 Deltaproteobacteria bacterium | reverse complement strand
AGAATACCGTGGAGAGATCTATGTCTCTGGGTTGGCTGTGACCATTCCTTCCCGTATTACTCTTTTGGGAGAGGAATATTTGCTTGGTCGCGGCATCGTAGATCGCCTGCGAATGACCTTTGAGCATGGCCAGCGTCTTCTTGTCGAAATGTAAACACCTTAGTAGACCCCAATAACCCTGAAAGGAGGGACCTATCATGCAGTACCAATTCGTATCCGGTGACGATCACATGGATCTCGCCTACATTCCTGCCAGCGTGTGGCAAGAGCGGGTGCCGGCCAGATTCAAGGACCAAGCGCCACGGGTGGAGGAAACGGCGCAAGGCCGGCGGTGGGTGTGCGAAGGCAAACCGTGGACCTTTGGCGACTACGGCACCATGCGTGGCGCCCGACTGACTGGCGCCATTCCCCGCGCCGGGGTGGTCGAGGAACCTGAGCCATGGGTATTTCGTCCTTCCACCCCCAGATACCGACTAGAGGATATGGATCGTGACGGCATTGACGCGCAGGTTATCTACGGTCCACCGCTGCCGCTGTCGTTCCAGGACCAGGAACTGCGCGTGGCCTGCTTGCAAGCCTACAACTCATGGCTCGCCGAGTTTTGCGCCGCCGCGCCCAACCGACTCATCGGTATTCCCATTCTGCCGATGCACGATCCTACGGCCACAGTAAAGGAGCTTGAACGAGTTGCCCAATTGGGCCTTAAAGGAGCCCTATTCGGGGTCTTTGACGCGGTCAAACCGGTCTTTCATGAAGACTGGGAACCAGTGTGGGCGGTGGCAGCAGAGGCTGGTATTCCCCTCAGCTTTCATCTGGGTGGGGGAATTCGTAATGCCAGGCCAACCGATCCCAGCCGCGGGCAGATTGCCGCGTTTGTGGCGGCAGTGCCGATGCAACTTGACGAAGCGTTATGTGAGATCATCTTCTGCGGAGCCTTGGAAGACCACCCGAAACTCAAAATCGTCCTGGCCGAAGCTGGCATTGGGTGGGTGCCATATCTGCTGTGGCGCATGGATCATGAATTCCAAAAACAGCTCTCTTCCCTGGTCAGTATTAAGACCAAACCCAGTGAGTTGTTCCAGCGCCAGATCTGGGTCACCTTTGAGGAGGACGATATCGGCCTGAAGCTTCTGTCAGATCTCGGCGAGGACAAAGTGATTTGGGCGTCTGACTATCCCCATCCTGACAGCACCTGGCCGCATTCGCATAAGTACATTGACGAGCATATGACGTCTTTGTCCCCGACGGTCAAGAAGAAGCTGACCTGTGATAATACCGTAAGGCTCTATAACTTAGAGTAGTCCTGAGCAATGAGTCCTGAGTCCTGAGCATTCTCGATCTCAGCACTCAGGACTTTGCACTCAGCACTTTTATATGAGGAGGTACACGATTTATGGGAATTGTCCGTGGAGAACAAGTAATCGCGCAGTGTTTCAAAAATGAGGGGGCTGACACCATCTTTTTCATGATGGGCGGACCCACGAGTGGTACCGCCGGCTCATGTCTCAAGCTAGGCATGAAGGGCATTTACGTGCGTCACGAACAAGCCGCGGCGATGATGGCGCACGCCTACTCGCGCGTGACTGGTAAACCGGGAATCTGCATTACCCCTTCAGGGCCAGGAACCGCCAATGCCGTCACCGGTCTGGCCAACGCTTGGGCCGATGCCGCACCGATCGTGGCCATCGGCGGCTCTGCGCCGATGCGCGCGACCACTCTGGATGCCTTTCAGGAAATGGATCAGGTAGCCATGATGAAACCGGTAGTGAAGGCTGCCTATCGGGTAGATATCGCGTCCCGCATTCCTGAATACGTCAGCCTCGCTTTCCGCGAGGCGATGGATGGGAAAAAAGGGCCGGTGTATCTCGATCTGCCCGGCGACATTCTGGCTGCTAAAGTAGAAGAAGAAAAACTGTACTGGCCGGACAATTATCGTGTCGAGAGTCGCCCGGCCGGCGATCCAGCGCTCGTGCGTCACGCTATCGAGCTGCTGGCGCAGGCACAGCGCCCCCTGATAGTCACTTGCAGTGGGATACTCTGGTCCGGCGCGAGCGAAGAACTCCGTCGTTTCATCGACGCGACCGGTATCCCGTTCTACACCACTCCGCAGGGTCGGGGCGCGGTCCCGGAAGATCATTGGCGCGCCTTCCCTGCCGCTCGCTCTATGGCGTTTCGCGAAGCGGATGTCGTGTTGGTGCTCGGAGCGCGCGCCAATTCAATGCTTTCGTTCCTGCGCGCGCCGCGCTTTTCGCCCGACGCGAAATTTATCAACGTTAACCTGGATGGCAAAGAGATCGGTCACAACCGGGGAGTTGCCGTCGGTATCATTGGTGACGCCAAGCTGGTCCTGCAGCAGCTCACCACCGAAGCTGCGGGCAAGTTCAACCCTCAACAAGAAACCACCTGGGCAGCGCAGTTAGCCGCTAAACAGCACTCGAACGAGGAGCGATCGGCTTCGCTGCTGCACTCGGATAAGGTACCAATTCACCCGCTGCGTCTGTGCCGAGAAGTCAGGGAGATTATCAGCCGTGACACTATTCTCGTGGTCGATGGCCATGAAATCCTTAACTTCGCCCGACAGTCCATTCCTGTCTACGAAGCTGGCGCCAGTCTCAATGCCGGTCCGCACGGCTGTATGGGTATCGGTATTCCGTTCGGTATCGGTGCCAAGGTTGGGCGTCCGGACAGACCGGTAGTCGTGCTGAGCGGAGACGGGGCTTTCGGCTGGAACGGTATGGAGATGGATTCTGCCATTCGTCACAACGTGCCGATCGTCGTCGTGGTGTCGAACAATGCCGGTTTCACGTCACGGCAGACCGGACGCGCGACCGCCAGCGGGATGGGCGTCGACAACGTTGGCCGCGAACTTGGTTTTCAACGCTATGACAAGATGGTCGAGGCACTGGGCGGCTACGGCGAATTCGTCGAAAAGCCGGACGATATCGCGCCGGCGATCAAGCGCGCTATCGCCAGTGGCAAGCCGGCCTTGGTGAATGTCTGCACGGACCCCGAAGCGCAAGCGACGACGGATATGGGGTTCGGGGGATACTGAAGAAGGGGGCTAGGGATTAGGGGTTAGGGATTGGTAAAAAAGTAGGGCGGGCTGTACCCGCCAAGGTGTAGCCTGGGGTGACGAAAATTCGCTGAGACTGATAATGGCAGGAAATCCTGTTTTTGTTCCCTGCGCCCAAACTGTTTCTGCGCCTAAACGGTTCCCCTCGTGCCCGGGGCTCTGCCCGGGTACGCCCTGAGTGGCAGGCTCTGCCTGCCAGCGGCCGCTCGTGCAGCGGCAGAGCCGCCCGCCCCGTGCGGTCCCAGGAACAAAAGCCGTAAGGGTCGGCACGAGAAAAACTCTCCCCATATCGCTAATTTTCACTAGCCAAGGTGTAGCCTGGATGGAACCCCCTTCGCCTGTGCTAAGGAACAGGAGCAGAGACAATAACGTTATTCGTCTCATCGCTCTCTTTGACTGCGTCTCCGGCATCAACCACGGCAATGAGCCGCTTGCCCACCACACTGGTGTTCTTCGCTAGCACCTTGCTTAACGAGAGCTTTTTCTGCCCGCCAACCTTCAGGGGTGCGAGGGTACTCGTCTGGAGCAGCACATCCCCCGCGTCTACAGTGGCATCCGTCGAGAGATAGATCCGAACGTCGAACGCTTTCGTGACTTTCTTCCCCCCCTGGTTCACCACGGTAAAAGTGCCGCTAAGGGTGCACTTGGCTTTTTTGCCGGTGATGCACGTCTGGCTCGGGGCGGGTTTCCACGTGCCGGTAAGGTCAGGGACGGGCCCCGCGACCTTCACCGTGTAAGACCGCGTCGCAATAAAGCTGTTGGCATCCTCGACCAGGACCGTGAAGTTAAACACGCCGCCGCTACTCGGGCTACCGGAGAGGACACCACCAGCACTCAGCGACAGGCCCGCTGGCAGGCTACCAGTGCTCACGCTGAAGGTCGGAGACGGTGGGGTGTACAACAACCCATCGGCGCTGACGCTCAGGCTCTGGCTGTACGTCGCACCGACCTTGCTATTAGGCAAACTGGCAGGGGTCAGAGTGAGCTCCGGGGCTTGCCCAGCGTTATTGTCCCCCCAGCATTCCACACTCCCGTCAGTGCGCACCCCACAGCTATGGCGGTTGCCCGCGCTGACCTGAGCAAAGGTTCCCGCCGGCGCATCGGCCTGCCCATAGCTGTTGTCCCCCCAGCACTTCACATGTCTATTATTAGGCCGTACTGCACAGGTGTGGACGAAGCCGGCGCTAACTTGATCAAAGAATCCCCCCGGCGCATCGGCCTGCCCCTCACCGTTGTCTCCCCAGCACTCCACACTCCCGGTATCGTGTAGCCCACAGGAGTGACTACCGCCGACACTGACGTGGACAAAAATTCCCCCTGGCGGACTAGATTGCCCGGCACTATCTTCCCCCCAGCAGACCGCGCTTCCATCACTGAGCACGCCGCAGGTATGGAAGAGACCGGCGCTGACCTGGACAAAAATTCCTCCCGGGGCATTGGATTCCCCAAAGAGGTTGCCTCCCCAGCACGCCACCTTCCCACCATTACGCACCTCGCAGTTATGGAAGAAGCCGGCACTGATTGGAGTATCCTCTTCTCCGCCCACGCCCTCGATTCCTTATCAACTCCTACGACTGCCATGGCCCCGATACCTAAGATTCCTATTAGCCCTAGCACCCATCTCAGACTTT
>JACQEL010001035.1 GCA_016200595.1 Deltaproteobacteria bacterium | reverse complement strand
TTTTTGATAGTCAAAAATATAAGACAGCGCGTCGAGGTGTTCGAGCGTGCGATCACGCCGCTCCTTGAAGGCGCGGCGAAAGGCAGCGAGGTGCGCCTCCCCGTACTCGAGCGCGGCAATCGCCGCGTACTGCGAGACCACGGGTGCACACGTGACCAGCGCATCATGGACCTTGAGAATCTCGCGGGTATTGCGCGCATCTGAGTGTAGATAGCCGACGCGCCACCCGGTCATGCCGTAGGCTTTGGAGAAGGTAAAGATGCGAACGACGTGAGAGCGGACAGCCGCGAGTTGCGCGGGGCTATAGTACGGCTCTTTGGTGTAGATAAAGTCCTTGTACGCCTCGTCGATAACCAGGAACAAACCATGACGTTCGGCCAATTCGACCAAGGCCAGCGTCTCGTCCTGGGAGAAGACCGTGCCGGTCGGATTGTTCGGGTTACAATACAGGATCGCCCGGGTGCGGGCGGAGAGACAGCGCTCGAACGCTTCGCGATCAAAGGCGAAGTTGTCTTCCTCGCGGAGCGTGGCGAACCGCGGCGTGCAGCCGGCCATACGCACGACTTCCTGATACGACGCATAGCTGGGAGTCGGCAAAATCACCTCGTCGCCCGGTTGGGTCAGCGTGAGCAACGTCGCGGCGATGCCTTCGATGGAGCCACAGGTCACAATAATTTCGCTCTCAGGATCATAGTGCATCCCTTCGCGTAGAAGCGACTCAGCAATCAACTCACGCAACTGCGGCAAACCAGGGGTGAGTGAGTATTTAGCGCACGCACCTTCAGCAATCTTCTGCTGCACGAACAGCTTGATCGGCTCAGGCGTATCGAAGCTGGGAATACCCTGAGCAAGAGAGACCATGCCCGGAATGCGACTTGCCGCGAGCTCCATTTCCTTGATAGGGGAGAGCTTCATGTGCGCCGTGCGGGCGAACTGCCAATCCTCTGCTACCACCACGTTCAACATGGTTTCATTAGAGCGACAGAACCCCGGCTTTGCAATGCCGCAACGCGTAAAGTATACTCTACGGTATAGCGAATTTCACTTGTATGTGTCCTAGACCAACTCCTCAGCCCTCTGAGGTAGAGACGCCCCGGCGGGGCGTCTCTACAGCACTAGTTGTCCAAGATGGATGCACGCAAATGCAAACCGCTATAAGCTGACTTTTTGCCATACTATTGCCGTTGCCAACGGTCATCGGTGGTCGGGGAACTCCCCTCGCTATTCTGCACTGCAGGGCTTGGCCGAAATAGCCAGGAGGAGCACGTCAGGAGGAGGTCATGGGCAGGAAGCTAGGGGCATTCGTATGTGGGGTACTATGTCTTTTCAGTATCTGCGAGACTCACGCGGCTGACTATCAAGGGTTTGGTGCGACCACCCCAGGCGGGGCGCAATTACCAATCGTTCACGTCACCACTCTGGCCAACGCGGGTCGTGGCAGCCTGCGCAAGGCGTTATCAGGGGTCAAGCGTACCATCGTCTTCGATGTGGGCGGTACTATTAAGGTCCCCAATATTGTCTTAGTGAAAGGCTGGTTTATCACCATTGACGGGTCTACCGCTCCGCCTCCTGGGATCACGTTGGACGGGGCTGGACTCGTAGTACACGCGCACGATATCATCCTGCGGGGTATTCGCATCCGGAACTCCCGGAAGGATGGGATCACCATCGACCACAGTAGCTACAATATCATCGTCGACCACGTGTCCATCCAGGGGGCGTCCGACGGGAGTATTGATGTGACCAACGGCGCATCTAATGTGACTATCCAGTGGTCGATTTTGGCCGAGAACGATGCGAGTCACAACCTCCTCTCCTTAGTCGCCGACCAGGCGTCGCACATCACTTTTCACCACAATCTCTTCGTCAAAGGGCAGAGTCGCAATCCCCAATCGGGGTGGGATTCAACGTTAGCGACGACTCCCTCGAACACCGTGACCGATATCCGCAATAATCTCATCTGGGACTTCCTGGACTACGGCACCGTGATCAAGGACAATACTCGCTCCAACGTGGTAGGGAACTTTTACTATTCCTTGCTCCAGCCCACTGCCACCCGGGCACTGCGGGTGACGACTGGAGGCCAAGTCTATGCCGAGCACAACTTCAGTCTCAACGGGGCCGATGTCGACAGCCAAGGCAACAAGACGCAACCCTTTACGGCGGCTACGGTAGACACGACCGATGCCTGTACGGCGGCCCAGCAAGTGGTAGACCAGGCCGGCGTGCGCCCGCTCGATGCCATTGATCTCAGGTATATCTCTGCGATTACCCTGCCCGCTGGGCCCTGCTGAGAATAGCACAGTGCCTGCGGCGTGCAGTAAACAGCACGCGGTCTTCTTGCCTCTTCCTTCCGCCGGTAGTCTGAGATATACCGCGCACAGGAACTCAGACCTAAGGAGGATACCCTATGCACGAGCGGCTCTTCTCTGAGGCAGAAATTCGCGAGATGGAAAAACGCACCGTGGACCGTCTGGTCGAGGCAGTCGAGGCCGGGGACGCGGATAAGGCGAAGCAGATCGCCAAGCGTATGTACAACGAATTTCTCAGCATGCACGATCTTTACCGCAATTGGACCACCGCGATGCTGAGCGAGATCGGTCGGCGTTTCGGGGACGAAGCCCTGGAACAGATTATGACCGAAGGAGTCAAGGCCTGGTGGCTGCTCAACCTGGAAAAGCTCCCTGACGGACCTGACGCTCTGGCGCAACGGGTGAAGATGTTTGTCGCCGGCTTGCGGGGACATTTGCAGCCGCTGCACATTGAAGAGGATGAGGAGAAGGTGGTCATTCAAATGCGTCCCTGCGGCAGCGGCGGTCGTCTGGTGCTGGAAGGCAAATATGACGGACCTAACGGTTTCTTGACCGTCGAGAAACCACAACGCATGACCTACAACCGGGCAAACTTTCCGGTCTACTGCGCCCACGAGCCGCCCATGGAGTTGATCGATATCGAAAAGAACGGCGCGCCCTTTGTCGTGGTGGAACCGGCAGCCGTGCTGGGGAAGGAGCATTGCTCTTTCATCATCTACAAAGACAAGAGCAAGGTACCCGCCAAATACTACGAGCGGCTGGGGTTGAAGAAACCGGAACCGACCTGATTTGTAGGGAGCGGCCTTGCGGGGCCGCCCGTCAGAAGGCAATCACAAGGGGCATTGGTGTCAACTTGGAGGTTTTCTCCCTTGCCTTGCGCCCGTGGGTCCCTTCCCCCCTTGTGGGGGAAGGCCAGGAAGAGGGGAACACGGCTTGAGCACGGCCCACGGCCCCCTCACCCTAGCCCTCTCCCACAAGGGGAGAGGGGACCTCTGAGGATCAGCGATGAATTTTTATGCGGTGCTCGACCAGGTCGTGCCCCTGCTGCGGGCACGCGGGC
>JACQEL010001034.1 GCA_016200595.1 Deltaproteobacteria bacterium | reverse complement strand
ACATGGCCAAGGTTGCATTTACCTTCTTTGTGATCGCTCCCCTTGCTCAGCCCCAATCTTATGGACTAGTACGGGTGATTGCAGGCCTAGCAATTGGTTTTCTCCTTGTCCTCATCGGCTATATGTTGGATGGACGGAAAGTCATGGAGGAAGAAACATGACTCCCTACGACATCGGGCTCCTGGTTTTCGGTGTCATAGCCCTGGCTGGCATTTTAGTGCTCCTGCTTGATAAAGGACTCAAGGGTAAAAGTCGCTCCTGATTTCGCGATTTCTAACCAGGATGAAAACTGCTCAACCCCCGCACTTCGTCATCGTTGGCGGTGGCATCGCCGGTCTGGCTGCAGCCCATCGTTTGGTGGAACTAAGCCGAGAACGTGAACAGCCGTTGCGCTTCACTATGTTAGAAGCGAGTGGCCGTCTGGGTGGGACAATCGGCACGGAAAAGCGGGACGGCTTTCTCCTCGAACTCGGTCCGGACTCTTTCATTTCAGAGAAACCTTGGGCATTGGCGCTCTGCCGGCGGATCGGCTTAGAGCGAGAGTTAATCGGCACGCGTGATGAACATCGAGCCACCTTTGTCGTCCACAAAAAAAAGCTTGAACCATTGCCCGAGGGTTTTATGTTGCTAGCCCCGACCAAATTCGGTCCACTGCTGCGTTCGCGGCTGTTTTCTTGGCCAGGGAAGTTGCGAATGGGGTTTGATCTATTGCTGCCCAGAGCCGGCCAGCAGGCTGATGAAAGCTTGGGGGCTTTCGTGCGCCGCCGTCTTGGCCGCGAAGCTCTGGAGCGTGTTGCCCAGCCGTTGGTGGGAGGAATCTATACGGCCGACCCGGACCGCCTCAGCCTCGCTGCGACCATGCCGCGCTTCCTGCAGATGGAACGTGACCAGCGCAGTGTCATCTACGCCATGTGGCGAGCGAGCCGTAAGAAACCCCAAGAAGCTAAGAACGCAAGCGGTGCACGCTGGAGCCTCTTCGTGACACTACGTGACGGCATGCAGCAGTTGGTGGATACTCTCACTGCGCGGCTATCGCTTGGCACTGTACGGCACCATTGTGCTGTAACCGCGGTAAAGTCGGTCGGTGAAAATTGGCAGGTGGACTGCGAGGATGGCTCTGTCCTGCAAGCCGATGGTGTCGTGCTCGCTACTCCAGCTTTTCAAACTGCGCCCATACTTCGAGCTCTGGATGCAGAACTGGCAAAGCAGTTGTCCAGCATCGCTTACAGCTCAGCAGCAACCGTCAGTGTGGCTTACCGCCGTGAACAGGTGCCTCATCCCTTGAACGGCTTCGGCTTTGTCGTGCCACGCATAGAAAATCGCGCAATCATTGCCTGCACATTTTCCAGCGTGAAATACCCGGGCCGGACACCAGAGGGATACGCGCTCCTACGCGCCTTTGTCGGCGGCTCGCTGCAGGAAGAGCTGTTTAACCTCGACGATACGGAGATGGAACATGTAGTACGCCAGGAACTTAGCCAACTCCTAGGGGTGCAAACCGCACCCCTCTTCGTCCGTATCGCGCGTTACCCACGCTCGATGCCACAGTATGTAGTCGGCCACCTCCGTTTGATTGATGAGATCGAGCGAAAGATCGCAGCCTATCCCGGTTTAGCGCTGGCGGGCAGCGCGTACCGAGGTGTAGGAATTGCGGATTGTGTTCGGGGTGGCGAGGCCGCAGCTGAGGCGGTATTCGGCGCACTCAACGACAGAGACGGCGAAGGTTCATTGAGTCTATAGGGTTTGTAGAGTCCATAGGGTCAAACACTCAGCAGACCCAACAGACGCAACAGACCCAACAGACGCAACAGACCCAACAGACGCAATAGACCCAACAAACCTGAGGGGCCCTATTTTTTCTGCCACCCCCCGACGACACGCTGCTCTTCTCCACCTGGCGCCCAGATCACCAGGGCGTGCACCGGTTCCTTAGAGGTTACTTTGTGATGAGTGGTGGTGTTAGCCGGCACCAGACACGCCATGCCGGCCGTAAGTTTTTGCACCTTGCCTTCACTTGTTTGTTCCAACTCACCGGAGAGAATATAAAAGATCTCGGTCGATTGATGGAGGTGATCAGGGACATCCACTCCCGGCGGGATAACCAGGTCGGCCACCGTCACATCTTTCGTCCCACCCAGGTGCTGGTCGATCACCACTCTTAACTCGCTTTTGCTGGCCGGCTCGATGTAAGTCGTTGTGTCTTGAGGATGAACGAAGCGTTGTTCCTCTGCCCGGGCTGGGTGGCTCAGGAGCACAAAGGTCGAGGCCGTTAGTAGGGGGATAGTGCGACGAAACCGGCGTGTTGCTGGCATAATGTTCTCCTCTCCAATTGATTCCCGCCTTTGTAGCCAAGAATCTGGTCTCAGGTCAACGTGCTAGCCTGAACTGAGAGACTTTTGTGGTGGTCCAGTGTTGATAGACGAGTAGCCAAAAAGAAAGGAGGCTGCGATGAAAACCACTCTAAAGAAAACTCTTCTTGCTGCCCTGCCGTTGGTTGGGTTACTGTTAACTGCACCAGCGGCTTTCGCCCATGAGCATCACCACTGGCACCGCCACTGGGAGAATCGTGGGCATTGTCAGACTGACTACGGTCGAGGCTGGCGCGATAGACAGCGCTATAATGAGAATTACCAATCTGGCTGGTATGGTGGACAGCGTTATTCTGATAGAAATGGTGATTATCGCTCTCGCTATCCGCAGCAGCCGTATTACAGCTACAGCCCGTGGTGGCAGAGCTTCTACCGCTAAAAGTGAGGGGCAAGAGGAACTTGTCCTTCGTACCGAGGTGAGCGATGGATACACTGCAAACCCTTAGTTTAGCCATGGGTGCGGCCTGGACTTCCGGCTTGAACCTTTACGCGACCATCGCCACCTTGGGTCTGGCTGGCAGCGCTGGCATGATTCAACTGCCACCTGATTTACAGGTTCTTACCCAGCCGATGGTCATTGGCGTCGCCTGTATCATGTACTTTATCGAATTCTTCGCCGATAAGGTGCCGTATGTGGACAACGGCTGGGATGTCCTCCACACCTTCATTCGCATTCCCGCCGGTGCACTTTTAGCTGCCCGTGCCGTTGGTAATGTCAACCCGGCGCTGGAACTAGCTGCCCTCTTGGCTGGAGGAACCGTAGCGTTAGCTGCTCACGGGACGAAGGCGACCGTACGTCTCGCGGTCAATGTGAGTCCGGAACCTTTCAGCAACTGGTTTGCCAGCGTTGGAGAAGACTTAGCGGTCCTGGGAGGAATCTGGATGATTTTTCACCATCCATTAGTGATGGTGGTATTGGTCGCGGGTTTTACTGCTATGGCCGCCTGGCTCATTCCTAAATTATTCCGTCTCGCTAAACGCGGATTTCAAGCCCTACGAGCGCGGTTGCGCGGGGAGCGACCTGTGCCGACGGTCACCAATCCCTCGACTTCAACTTTGCCACCCATACAGGTACGTGGCTCGAAGTTCTATCAATAGTAGCTCTTAGAGGAATCTGGATGATTTTTCAGCATCCAGAGGGATGGTGCTCCTGGTCGCGGGTTTTGCTGCTGTGGCCGCCTGGCTCATTCCGAAATTATTCCGTCTCGCCAAACACGGCTTTCAAGCCCTGCGTGCACGGCTGCGCGGGGAGCGACCTGCGGGTAGTGCCATTGAAGCTCCTCCAATAGTGCGATTTCCCTAACATCCGGGGAAATCGCACATGGTCCCGGAGCTCGTTCTCTATCGTTTCCGGCTGCTTTTAGAACTTGGCAGCCAAAGACACCTGCTTCCGCCTTATCTAGGGTCAACATTCCGGGGTGTTTTTGCCTCAACCTTTCGTCGTCTGGTATGTGTGACCGATGCGCCGGTGTGTGACGGTTGCCTGCTCATCACCCGCTGTTCTTACCCCTATATCTTCGAGACTCCTCCTCCAGCTCAGGTCCCTGAGTTTTTACAAAAACGCTTTCGCCAGGCGCCGCGGCCCTACGTGCTGGATGTGCCTCTCTCCTATATAGGAGAACCCCAGTT
>JACQEL010001007.1 GCA_016200595.1 Deltaproteobacteria bacterium | reverse complement strand
TTTTACGTCCTTATACGCCTTTGCTTCCCGGCACTCAATTCTCTTGACCTGATCCTCCGTTCCAGCGTAGACAGAGGAATCACGAGAAGGAGGAATTACCCTATGGTCAAAATGGTTGCGTTCTTCAAGCGGAAACCGGGGATGTCAGTCGAAGCATTCCATAACTACTGGCGCACGACTCATGCTGACATCGTCAGCAAAATGCCGGGCATTCGTCGATATGTGCAGTCACACACCCTACTTTCGGGCTATCGCAAGGGCGAGCTGGTGTATGACGGGGCGGCCGAGGTGTGGTTTGATGACACGCAAGCGATGCGCGCGCTCACAGGAACCAAAGAGTACGCCGCTGTGCGTGCCGATGAACCCAATTTCATCGACCTCTCCACTATGGGGTCGATCATCACTGAGGAACACATCATCAAAGACGGGCCGATTCCGCCGAATGGTGTCAAGAATATCGAGTTCGTCACCCACAAACCGGGGATGTCAATCGACGCGTTTCAAAAACACTGGCGCGAGGTGCACGGTCCGCTCGGCGCAGCCATTCCGGTAGTGCGGCGCTACGTCCAGAGTCACACCCGACGCTCAATTTACGACAGTGGTAAGACACCTCTGTACGACGGAGTAGCAATCACCTGGTTCGACGATACGCAAGCGATGCGCGAGTCGGCCACCACGCCGGAGTACGCACGCACTCGAGCGGACGAAGTCAACTTCATCGCGCCAGGCCGGCTTCCGCTCATCATTACTAAGGAGCACGTGATCGTCCCCTAGCGGGGACTGAGTGCTGAGGACTGAGTAATGAGGACTGAGTAAAAGAGGGCTAAGGAATGAGCAGCCGTATAGAGCGGTTTGAAGACTTGATTGCGTGGCAGAAGGCGAGAGAACTGGCCCGAGGAATTTATCAACTTACTCGGCAAGGAAACTTCGCGAAGGACTTCGGGCTTTCTGGACAGATTCAACGAGCAGCAGTCTCGATCATGTCGAATGTAGCGGAAGGCTTCGAGCGCGGGAGCAGAGGTGAGTTCCACCAGTTTCTTTCTGTCGCAAAGGCTTCCTGTGCTGAAGTTCGCTCGCAGCTCTACGTGGCTTTTGATGTAGGCTACCTAGACAGAGCTAGGTTTGAGGATCTTCTAGCCCAAGCGGAAGAACTCGCCCGTATTATTGGTGGTCTTCGCGCCTCGGTCGAGAAGCAGCGAGATGAACAACGAGGGAAAGTATAACTCAGTCCTCAGTCCTCAGCACTCAGTCCTATTTCTGCGCCGTCTGCTTCTTCTCCAGTGCCAGCATAGTGGCAAACTGGTCCGGCGAAGGCAGCCCTTCGATCAAGTGGCCGTTGACGACGAGCGTCGGTGTGGCTTTGACCCCGACTCGCTGCGCTTCCTCGATGTCTTCCTGGATTCGGCCTTTCATACGCCCATCATCCAAGCAGGCGTTGAAGCGGCTGATATCGAGGCTCACGACCCCAGCGTAAGTTTCTAGGTCCTGACGCATGTACAGCTTTTGATCGCTAAAGAGCAGATCCGCGTAGTCCCAGAACTTCCCTTGCTCACCGGCGCACTCCGCCGCAGCCGAAGCGAGACAGGAAGTGGCATGTACTTGTTGAGGCAGACTAGCATTGCAGTCCTTATCCAACGGATAATGATGGAAGACCACGCGAACATCCTCAGGATTCTGGGCGAGGATTTGTCTAAGCACCTCACGGGCGCGAGCGCAGGTTGGGCAACGAAAATCGACAAACTCACTTATAGTGAGGGCTGCCTGAGCGAGTCCTTTGCTGTGCCGCTCGGCGCCGCGAAGAGTGACCACTGGTCGACTGTAGTAAAAGCGCACGTAGTCAGGGTCGGTCCGCGGTGGCGCACCAGTAGCCACAGGAGGCGGGGAGACCGTCGTCCGCCCTCCCTGAGTTTGCCACCAACCAAAGCCAGCCACCAGGACAACGTAACCCGCTAGACTACCAGCGATTTGGCGTCTCGTGAGCAACGTCGAAGCGTGCGCGAGGGCCACGGCGCTCAGCAGCAGACCCGTGTTCACCGCATACAGGCTCAGACAGAACAGGCATACTGACTGAATCACTAAAAACGACAAACCCGCCATATAGAGCGAGAAGGCAAACGTCCACCCGCACAGCAACACCAGCAAACCGGTCTGGCCGAGGAAAGACACCCCGAGGACGAGCGCATAAGTCACCGCCGCCCACACAGCAACTGGTAGGTAAAAAAGGCGGGCGTAAATGCTGGTCAGCACGGCGTTGCAATTGATAGCCGAGCCGACCGCACACAACGGCGAATCGATCGGACCGCCCGCCCCGGCCTGGTAATGCAACACAGAAAGATAGGTCGCAATACTTAAGCCTAAAGCCGCGAATACGCGGATCGCTAGGAGAGGCCAACGTTTTGGCGCAGGCGCTACCGGTCGCAGCACTTCGACTCTGGTCACGCCTCGCCGCTCGACTCTTACTCTCTTCGCAGACATAGGGGGAACCCTACCATACCCCTTTCTCGGTGGCCAAGAGGGGTCTAGCTTGCGCTCACAGGGGGACATATGGAAAGGAGGAGAAGCAAAAACGTAATGAGGAAGGAAGACTGAAACGTAAAACGTAACCGCTCCACCCCTCCTGCTTACGTTTTACGCTTTACGTTTTATTCTAAGGAGGAACCCATGGCAGGGAGATTGGCTGGCAAAGTTGCGTTGATTACTGGAGCTGGGGGCGGGCAAGGCAGGGCCGCGGCAGTCTTGTTTGCCCGGGAAGGGGCACAGGTCGTGGTGACCGATGTAAAAGTCGAAGGCGGGGAAGAAACGGTCCAACTCGTGCGCACGGCTGGCGGCCAGGCGGTCTTTCGCGCAACCGATGTGTCCCGGGCGGCACAGGTTGAAGCTGCGGTCCGCTACGCGGTAGAGACCTATGGCAGTCTTCACATCATGTATAACAATGCTGCCGTCTTGCACCGGAAGGACGCCGCCGTTACTAACCTAGAAGAAGACATCTGGGACCAGATCATCGCCGTGAACCTTAAGAGTGTCTATCTGGGCTGCAAGTACGCAGTGCCAGAAATCAGCAAGGCCGGAGGCGGGTCGATCATAAACACTTCCTCTCTGGCTGGGCTCCTAGGCGTTGGTAACGTGCACGCCTATACAGCAGCCAAGGGCGGAGTGATTTCGCTCACCCGAGCAGTTGCTATGGCCTACGCCGGCCAAAAGGTCCGCTGCAATGTGATCTGCCCCGGTGCGGTAGATACACCAATGATGGCGCACGTGTTACATGGCTCTAACCCTAAACTGCGGCAAAGCTTCGAGAAGAGTCACCCCATCGGCCGTCTCGGTACGCCAGAGGATATCGCCTCAATGGCCTTGTATCTGGCGTCGGATGAGTCATCGTGGGTGACCGGTTCGGTGTTTACGATCGACGGTGGGTCTGCGGCGCAATAACACAAAGTAACGAGGACTGAGTGCTGAGGACTGAGTAAGTCAAAGCAAGCGGACTCAGAGACTTTCTTACTCAGTCCTCAGTCCTCATTGCTCATTCCTTTCTACGAGGATTATCTATGAAATTTGGCCTTTTCTACCAACTTCCCTGTGCTCCCGAGCAGAATGAAGTGACTCGCTACCACGAAACTATCGAGCAGATCGTCTATGCGGATGAATTGGGCTTTGATACTGCGTGGCTGGCCGAGTTGCATTTTAATCGCCCCTTCTCGATCATGCCGTCGCCTTTGATTCTGGCCACGGCGATTGCCCAACGGACCAAACGCATCCGCCTGGGGACGGCGGTCGCGCTCCTGTCTTTGCAGCATCCATTACGAGTGGCTGAGGATGCCGCCACCGTGGATATTTTGAGCCAAGGCCGCCTGGAGTTCGGCGTCGGGCGCGGGACTATTCCGCTCCATTTCCAGGGGTTTAACATTTCTCGCGATGAGAGCCGCGAACGCTTTCAAGAAGCGCTGACTATCATCGAACAAGCTTGGACCCAAGAGACTTGTGCGTTCGCGGGCAAGTATTTCTCCGTGCCGGAAACTGCTGTCGCACCCAAGCCGTGGCAGAAACCTCATCCGCCACTGCGGATTGCGGCGAACAGCCCGGAAACGGCCGCGTTCGCTGGGGAGCGTGGCTATTCGGTGTTCGCCGCCTCGCCAATCAATCCCTTTCCCAAACTGTCCGAACATATCGATATCTACCGGCGGACGTTTCAGGCCGCTGGACATCGCGGAAAAACTG
>JACQEL010001006.1 GCA_016200595.1 Deltaproteobacteria bacterium | reverse complement strand
GATCCTGACGCCGGGCGCCATGCTTTTTGGTTGGATACGTTCTGCATCGACAGCGAATACGACTACGATCCAGTGTGGGCGAAGTGTGTGTAGCTAAAAGTGCCGCCGACTTTTCACTCGCCCGGCATGGGCTGGGGGAGCCGTACCACTTCTAATTATATGTACAATCACACCGGCCATTTCGCTGCGGCTGGTGAGGCAGTCTGTAAGGCCTTGTTCATGAGCGGCGTGACGCGGCGCTTTCCCACTCTCAAGTTTGGCTTTTTGGAGAGCGGCGTTGGCTGGGGAGCCGATTTGTATGCCGGGATCATCGCCCGCTGGGAGAAGCGCAACCCCAAAGGACTAGAGAACTACAATCCGGCCAATCTTAATCGAGAACTGTTGTTCGACCTCTACCGGCGCTACGGCGGACAGATTGTGCAGGACAAACTCGACGAGGTCAGCAAGAGTCTGGGCCTGCTGGGAGGTACAGGCGAGGATCGAACAACCTTGGACGATTGGGCCCGCTGCGGCATCGAAAAAGCCGAAGACATCCGTGATCTGTTCGTACCCAATTTCTATTTTGGTTGTGAGGCGGACGATCCCCTCAATGCTACAGCGTTCAACAGCAAAATGAATCCCTTCGGCGCGCGGCTCCGCGCCATCTTCAGCTCGGACATCGGCCATTGGGACGTGCCCGACATGACCGAAGTGCTGGAAGAAGCCTACGAACTGGTAGAACATGGAGTGATCACAGAAGCCGATTTTCGCGATTTTGTCTTCACCAACCCAGTCACGTTGTGGACCGGGATGAATCCTGACTTTTTCACCGGGACGGTGGTCGAGCAGGCCGCCGCGCAAGTACTGAGCAAAGACCACAGTGCCTAAATAGGAGGACACCAACATGAGCAACAAAATTATGAAATCCGATGAAGAGTGGAAAGCCGAGCTCACGCCCGCACAATTCGCCGTCTGTCGGCAGAAGGGTACTGAGAGAGCATTTACTGGCCAGTACCACGAGAGCAAAGAAAAAGGCATCTATCAGTGCGTCTGCTGCGGGACCGACCTTTTTAGTTCTGAGACCAAGTACAATTCCGGCACCGGCTGGCCGAGCTTCTGGGAGCCACTTACCGCAGACAGCGTGACTACCGAGGAGGATAATAGCTACGGCATGCGCCGAGTCGAAGTGCTCTGTAGCAAGTGCGACGCGCATTTGGGTCACCTCTTTGACGATGGCCCTGAGCCGACCGGCCAACGGTACTGCATGAATTCAGTCTCATTGAAACTGGCGAAGAAGCCGGAGTAGCGTTGCCGCTGCTTTCCTGCTTTGGAGTGCGGGAGTCATGCTCCCGCTTTGATCAGGTGAAGCCGTGCTTCGCCTCAAGCGTAACTTCGGGCTCCCAAAGCGCAAGCACGGCTTACGCACTCCACAATTTTCGTCACTACTCAGCCGCAGAGCGGCGGATGAAGGTAGGCCGGCCTTTCAAGGCCGGTTGCGGGGAAACGTCTCAACCCTCGCGTCGCGACGCGACGCGCTGAATGCTGCGCTCTCGGCTACAGGCCGTAAACGACCTGCCTACCATCAACCGTCCCTACGGGACGAAAAGGGCTGAGCAGTTACCAATTTTCTTCCTAGACGAGCAAAGATAACTCTCTCTATCTCTTCATCTTTAACGCCCCTTCCTGTTACGTTTTATTCTTTATTCTTCATTCGTTTTACGTTTTCCGAATTTCTCGTGTATGATAGCCGCCTATGGCATCCACGCCTGAAGAAAGTAGATCCTCGCGTCGTTGGCTCCGCCGCATTCTCATGGGCGGGGGCATCGTCGTGCTTTTAGTGGTCGGACTGGGGTACGCCTGGACTTTTACGCCGTCTTATTCGCTCTACCGTATCAGACAGGCGCTGGAGACGCACGATTATGCTCTTTTCACCCAGTACGTCGATGTAGATAGTGTCCTTGATCACGCCATCGATGACTTCACTAGCCAGGGGAAGAAAGACCCGGATGAGCTACCTCTGCGAGGGGCGCTCGGTAATCTGTTGCGTAAGGGACCCTTGAAAGATTTTGCCCAGGGAGTGCACGCCGTAGTCAAAGCCGGCCTGGATATTGCCGTCGAACAAGCAGTGAAGAATCCCGAGAGTCAACTTCCCGAGATTCCCGCCTCTGCCCTGCTAGCCACCTTGTGGGTCGGGCGGGCAGATGGAGATACGGTCCGGTTCCCCCTCAAAGTGAAAAAAGGCGACCGGATTGAAGTGCGCGCACGCCAAACGCCCGCAGGTCGCTGGCGGGTGGTCGAGGTGGAGAATCTGCCAGCCCTCTTGCCCACCCTCAAATCACGCCTCGCAGCCAAGCGAGCAGCGCCTCCGAAAGAGGAAAGAGAGGAGAATAACGGTGAGCCCATCGAACCCTAAGTTATCCTTTGGCCTGTGGTATGCGTTTCGTAATCCTCCCCAATGGCGCCGTTCGTACCAAGATATCTATGCCGAGATTATCGACCAGATCGTCTGGGCTGAAGGGATCGGCTACGATGATATATGGCTCACCGAACATCACTTTGCCGATGACGGGCATGCGCCGTCACCTCTGCCCCAGGCTGCAGCTATCGCGGTGAAGACCAAGAAGATCCGCATTGGGACAGGTGTGCTTCTCCTGCCGTTGTATCATCCCGTGCGGGTCGCTGAGGATGGAGCGACGATTGACATTCTCTCCGGCGGTCGGTTCGAGTTAGGGGTAGGGGTTGGCTATC
>JACQEL010001005.1 GCA_016200595.1 Deltaproteobacteria bacterium | reverse complement strand
GGTAGAATTTCCTTCGGTGGTCAATGCGGTGCAGTGTGCTCAACATATTCAAGCCCAATTCCGGGCTCAGAACGCAGCAAAGGAAACAAACGAACAGATTCACGTCCGCATCGGTATTCACTCGGGGGACATTGTCCAACGCGATGGCGACGTATTCGGGGACGGGGTGAACGTGGCCTCCCGGCTGCAAGCCTTAGCCGAGCCCGACACTATCTGTATCTCGCAAGTTGTGTATCAAGAGGTCGAGAAGAAATTCCCTTTAGGCACGGTCGTGTCGCTCGGGCGGCCGAAGCTGAAGAATATTGCCCAGCGGTTCCCAGTTTATGTTCTCCTCCCCGAACAACCCAAAGGGTGGCACTCCTATCTGCAAGGGCAACGATTGAAGCGGCGTAGGGTGGGCAGTGCCCACCTCTCCTGGGCCGCACTTGTGGTAGGCCTGCTTATTGGTGGGGGGATCATCGCTCTCCTGTCCTCTTCCCCAATAATCCGCAATCGAGAGTCCCTGCCGTTACCCGACCAGCCCTCCATAGTCGTGCTGCCCTTCGTGAACATGAGCGGCGACTCCGAGCAGGAATACTTCAGCGATGGGCTTACCGAAGATCTGACCTCCGATCTCTCGCAACTCTCCAGCTTATTTGTCATCTCCCGCAACTCTGCCTTCACCTACAAAGGCAAGGCCATTAAGCTACCAGAGGTAGGCCGGGAGCTAGGAGTCCGGTATGTGTTGGAAGGGAGCGTACGCAAAGCCGGAGATCAGATACGGATCACGGCCCAGCTGATCGATGCCATCCAGGACTATCATCTATGGAGCGAGCGCTATGACCGTCCTTTGCAGGACCTCTTTGCCCTCCAAGATGAGATCCGGCAGAAAATCATGACGGCGCTGAAAGTGAAGCTGACACCAGAAGAGCACCTGCGGTTCCAACACGCTCCTACGAACAACTTGGAGGCCTATGACTTCTACTTGCGTGGGCTGAAGTCTGGTCTCCGCGCCCTGTACGAGAGGAACAAAGAGGCGAATGAGCAGGCGCGGCAGATGTTCGAGAAAGCCATCGAGTTAGACCCGCAGTATGCCGGGGCGTACGCGTGGCTGGGTGGGATCTACTGGCTCGATTGGTTCTACCAATGGAACAAGAACCGTGGGCAATCGCTGGAGCGGGCTTTTGAACTGGGGCAAAAGGCCGTTGCTCTGGATGATTCCTTGCCCGTGTCCCACCGGGTATTAGGTCAGGTCTATTTGTGGAAAAATCAGTATGACCAAGCCGTCGCCGAGGCAGAACGGGCCGTCGCCCTCGATCCCAATGATGCCGACGGCTATGTGACTCTGGGGGGTATCCTGATCAATGCCGGGCGGCCAGAGGAAGCCATTGCCTTGATCGAGAAGGCCATGCACCTCAACCCCCACTATCCGCCTGTCTACCTCCATAGCTTAGGCTTTGCCTATCGCGAGGCGGGACGGTATGAAGAGGCGCTTGCTCCCCTGAAGAAAGCCATCACCCTCAACCCCAATTTTGGACCTGCCCACTTAAACCTGGCTGCGTGCTACGCAGAGTTAGGCCGACAGGAGGAAGCTCGGGTTGAGGTAGGGGAAGTCCTACGGCTCAATCCCAATGCCTCTCTGGAGGGGTTCAAGCAGATTAGCCCCTACAAAAATCCAGCGGACTTAGAGCGCTGGCTTGATAGATTGCGAAAGGCTGGGCTGAAGTGAGAAAATTTTTGATGGTCAGCATTGAGCTATCAGCCAAAAGCTGAAGGAGAAAAACGTATGGCTGCGACGCAACAAAAGCGTGTCCGACTCAGTATCGACCTCTCATTTGAAGCCCGTCTCCGCATCCGTAAGGCCGCCGCTAAGCGCGACCTTTCCGTTCGCCAGTATGTGTTGGAGGCCGTGCAAGAGCGGGTAAAAGAGGATCTCAGCGAGGAGATGGTGAGAGAAAACCTACTCGCGTTAACAGCGCGTGCCGATCCGGTGCTGGCTGCATTATGGGACAACCCCAAGGACGCCGCCTATAACAGACTTTAGTCAGGGCGATGTTGTCTTACAGCGGTTTGCCCTTGCCTGAAGAGAGAAAGAAGGGAGGCCAGCATAAGCGGAGCGTTTCCGGCCTAGACGAGCACGCCGGGAACGGCCTGCGGCCTTATCCCGGCCTACGACTGAGAAAACGGTATGTCTCCTCACTCAACTGAAAACCGCTGTAGTCTGCTCTATCAACTCCTCCCCCAGGTCAGTCGCTCGTTCTATCTGAGCTTGCGCGTACTTCCCCAGAGGGTGCGTCAATCGATCGGACTGGCGTATCTGTTCTGCCGCGCTGCCGATACGATTGCTGACACTGCGCTCTTGCCGCACGATTTGCGCCTCGGCTATCTCGACCAGTATCGTGCTGCCTTCGGCGAAGCCGGACCAACCGCTGTGACCGGCCTTCAACAACATCTCGCTGATCAACAACACAACCCGGCCGAGCGCGAGTTGCTTGCCCGCTTGACGGATTGCTTCGCCTTGCTCTCAGGCATGGAGCAGGACGATCAACGTTACATCCGCGAGCTAGTGCTGACGTTGAGTCAAGGAATGCAGATGGACCTGACGGTATTTCCTGGAGAGGGCGAGGGAAAGGTCGCGGCGCTAGAGACCCGTGCTGACCTCGATCGCTATGCCTATTTCGTGGCCGGATGTGTGGGAGAATTTTGGACCAGAATTACCACTACACATATTCCCTCACTACAACATTGGGATGTGGAGGCGATGGCGGCTCGTGGAGTTCAGTTTGGCAAAGGGTTACAATTGACCAATATCTTGCGTGACATTGCCCAGGACCTGCGTCTCGGTCGCTGTTATCTCCCAGGGGTTGATCTGGCAGCACTCGGAGTGCGGCCGGAAGAGTTACTTGACCCGCCCACGCTCAAACGAGTGCGACCTCTAGTGAATGATCTGCTTGATCTCACGCTTTCATACTACCGTGCAGGGTGGGCCTACACCCTGGCAATTCCGCGGCGCGAGTGGCGGCTGCGTCTAGCTTGTGCCTGGCCGTTGTTAATCGGGGTGTCTACTTTGACTTTGGTGAATCACTCGCCGCAGTTGCTCGATCCTACCGTGCGTGTCAAGATCGCTCGTGCCCAAGTGTACGCCATCTTGTTGCGTTCATTCTTCACGGTGTGGTCAGACAGAGCGCTGGATCGGTATTATAGGCAGCTTCTTGGGGGATTGGGGGCTAGGTGAAGACGAAAGTTTTGTAGGGTGCATTTCATGCACCATTTTTATCGGTGCGCATAGCGCACCCTACCACGGTTCAGTATTTATCTGGATGGAGGAATCCAATGGCAGGACGATTAGATGGGAAAGTCGCATTGATTTCTGGCGGAGCGCGCGGGCAGGGTGCGGCCGAGGGTAAACTGTTTGCCCGCGAAGGCGCGAAGGTGGTGTTGGGTGATGTGCTTGATAGCGAAGGGCAGCAAACCGTGCGCGAGATCGAGGCCGCGGGCGGCTCGGCGGTCTATATCCATCTCGATGTGACGCAAGAGACCGAGTGGAAAAACGCCGTCGGGGTTGCGGTGCGTAACTTCGGCAGGTTGAATATTTTGGTCAATAATGCCGGCATTCTGCGAATGGAAGGTATTGAGGACACGACCCTAGAGATTTGGAATCGGGTGATTGCTGTAAACCAGACCGGCGTGTTCTTGGGAATGAAACATGCCATCCCAGCACTTCGTCAAGCCGGCGGCGGTTCGATCATCAATCTTTCCTCAATCGCCGGCTTGATCGGCGTGGGAGGCGCGGCCGCTTACCAGGCCACAAAAGGTGCGGTCCGGCTCCTGACCAAAAGTGCAGCGGTGCAATACGCCAAGGAGAATATTCGTGTCAATTCGATCCATCCTGGGGTCATCACACGCTGATGGTCACTCAGGGCATCGATCCGGAAGCCCGCAAACTTTTTGAGCAGGCAACGCCCCTGGGGCGCGAAGGCTCGGCTGAGGAGATCGCCAATGGCGTCTTATTCCTGGCCTCGGATGAATCCTCGTATATGACCGGTGCCGAGTTAGTGCTTGATGGCGGGTATACGGCGCAGTAAGAGGGGGCTGGGTGTTAGGGGTTAGGGACCGGTGAAAAGACTTGTAGGGGCGACCGGCCGGTCGCCTTTCTCTTCGGGCTAGGGCAGCTATGCGATCCAAAAGCAAAAAAGAAACACTGTGGCAAGGAGGCACTCTGCCTGACTATCTGCGGGAAGGCTTAGATATTGTCTTCGTTGGCCTCAATCCTGGTCTCTACTCCGCGCAGGTCGGACATTATTTCGCCTACAAATGGAACCGCTT
>JACQEL010001004.1 GCA_016200595.1 Deltaproteobacteria bacterium | reverse complement strand
CCGAAAACTTCATACGCGGTTCTCACTCTGCGGACGATCTCCGCTCACCGTACGCCTCCCCCTGGCGGACAGGTCCCCCCAGCATTCCGGTCTCTGTCGGCGACGGGTTTCCTCCCACCGGGAAAGGATCCTCACTTATGTAGGCGGTTTATCGCTGCGGGACAAGGCGCAGGCTTTGAACCTAAACCGGAACGCACGACATGAGGACACTGTTCGTAGCTGCGTGGGTAGGGGCGAAGCATTTGCCCCGGATAGACCACCGCCGTGGGGAGCCTGACCCGCAAATGCTTCGCCCCTACGGTGGACCGGCGCTAGGGTCGTGTGGACCAATCTCTTGCCTCCTGGTTTAGTGGACGGACGTATCCACAGAGAAGTCTGTCGCTGAGGAAGACCGCGAGATGGTGACGATCCTTAGGCAGGCAGGGGGATGACAACGGGAGAGAAGAAACTTAGTATTGCGTCCTTATAGCACGCACTGCAGCAATCGGAATCGGCCAAGTCGGATATAGTCGCCCACCACGGACGGACAGGTTAGGTGAACCAGTAGAGGCGACGCTCAATGGAGAGAAAAGTAGGTTTTTCGGTAAGATTCTTACGAGCAAGAACAGTGTAATATCTGGGTAACCCATACCATGCGTCTTGTGTTCATTTTTGTCCGGGCGTATCCCTGGCGCAGCGCTATCGTACTCATTTGCCTCCTCCTTGCTGCTTTGGCGGAGGGTGCTGGTCTGTCGAGTTTATTGCCCCTCTTTGGCCTTGCTGCCCAGACTGGCACCGACCTTCAAGGAACGTTGGGAAATTCTCGACTCGAGCGCATGATCAGTGAGGTTCTTGCCACGTGCGGTCTTCAACCGAGTATTGGCTTACTGTGCTCGCTGATCGCCGGCGGGATGATCCTCAAATCCGGATTCATCCTCCTCGCGCAGAAACAAGTCGGCTATACCGTCGCTCATGTCGCCACGGACCTCCGCTTGACGCTCATCCGAGCGCTACTCGCGGCACGCTGGGAATACTACGTTCGCCAACCGGTTGGGGTTTTTACCAATGCCTTCTCGACCGAAGCGGCTCGTGCCTCGAACGCCTATCTGGGCGGCACGACGATGATGGCGTTGCTGATTCAAACTGTGCTCTATATAGCTCTGGCTGTTTTCGTCTCCTGGCAAGCATCGCTGGGCGTGATGGTGCTTGGCGCGCTGATCGTGTTCGCGTTGAGCCGCCTGGTCCAAACGGCGCGTAGCGCGGGAGCCCGGCAGGTGAAATTAAGAAAGTCGTTGACCCGCCGACTCACTGATGTCCTGTACGCGGTCAAGCCACTCAAGGCGATGGCGCGCCAAACGCTGATCGGCCCTTGGTTGGAAAGAGAAACCCAGCGTCTGAACCGAGCTGTCCAGCGCGAGGTGCTAAGCACGGAAATGCTGCGCGCGCTCCAAGACCCTCTGGTGGTGGTGGTGCTCGTGGGGGGGTTGTATGTCGGACTTACTCGTTGGCGGCTACCGCTGAACACCGTCTTGATGTTAGCCCTCTTTTTCGAGCGGACGTTGCAGAGTCTGAACAAGGTGCAGCGAGAGTATCAAAAGATGGCGGTTGATGAGAGCTCCTTTTGGTCGTTGCGTGGAACCATCGACCGTTCAGAGGCGGAGTGTGAGATCACGCACGGCAGAAAGAAAGCGGTTCTTAGAGAAGAGATCACTCTCAGGAACGTACAATTTTCCTACGCAGATCACCTGGTTTTGGCAGACGTCTCACTCAGCATCCCGGCGGGACAGCTGACCCTGCTCATTGGACCCTCTGGTGCGGGTAAGACGTCCACCGTTGATCTGATCGTTGGCCTGGTGCGGCCGCAGGTCGGTGAGGTGTGGATTGATAACGTGCCGTTGAGCGAGATCGATCTGAATGCCTGGCGGCGGACGATCGGCTACGTCCCGCAAGAGACGTTGCTGCTGCACGAGAATGTGTTCGTGAATGTGACGCTGGGAGATCCCGAATTGACACGCGCCGACGTGGAAGCGGCGCTCTGTGCTGCCGGAGCGTGGGATTTTGTCGCCGCGCTGCCGGCAGGGATGGAGACCCCGCTCGGCGAGCACGGGGCCCGTCTCTCCGGCGGACAGCGCCAGCGCATTGCCATTGCTCGGGCGCTCGTTCATAAGCCGCAGCTCTTAATTTTTGACGAAGCGACAACTTCTCTCGATCCAAAAAGTGAGGCAGCCATCTGTGCGACGGTGCAACAGTTGCGGGGAACAATGACGATCATCGCCATCTCCCATCAACCGGCTCTGCTCGAGGTGGCTGACGTGATATACCGGCTTGAGGAGGGCAGGACGCAGATGGTTGATCTCCTCGCCGACAGTCGATTACGGATGCAAGAAGCTGGCTGACGAGGGCTAACCCTTGTCTCTGAATTGGATTTGAGCAATCTCCTGATACAGAGTTGCGCGATGACGTACCTTGATTATGCACGGCTCAATGCCATTGACACCGCAGCTTTCCGCTCCCAGAAGCCGTACCCCTGGATCAACCCTGAGGGACTGTTAACGGAGGTGGGATATCAGCGCCTGCGGGAAACCCTGCCCGATATGACCGGGTTTACTCCTGACTTCGGGAAAAATCGGATAGACGGAAAGCCGAGTCATGATCGTTTTGCCCTTGAGTATCACGACGAT
>JACQEL010000098.1 GCA_016200595.1 Deltaproteobacteria bacterium | reverse complement strand
ACCCAGCCAATATCGTTCTCCGCAGACACTAACTTTAAGTCAGGAAAACGTTCCAACACACCGCCAAACAGGAGCGTGGCAAAGGTGCGCTGCACTTCATGAGGAATGGTCATTGCCCGCAGAAAGAGATCGGCGTCATAGCGACTTTCTCTGCCGTGACCGGTGCCCAGGTGCAAACTGAGCGGCATGCGCAGCGCTTGCGCCTCAGCCCAGAACCGGTCAAAGGTACGGTCGGCGTAACTCTGCCCTTCCGGCGGAGAACACATAATGAGAGCACCGCGCAGTCCCAGCTTCGCGCAGCGCTGCAGTTCCTTGACGCCAATCTCGACGTCCAGCAAGGGAATCAAGGCCAAGCCCAGGAGACGTTTGGGGCTATAGCTGCACAATTCCGCCAGCCAGTCGTTGTAGACACGAAAGAGTTCCCGCTGAAACGGCTCGTCAAGCAAGCCAAACAGACGGAAACCCAAAGTGGTATAGATCACCTCAGCTTCGACTCCGTCCAAGGCCATATCTTCGAGCCGTGGGGCTGCCTCCCAACCGCCCGGGAGCGCATTGTCGTAGTTCGTCGCTTTCTGGAATTCGTTGTACTCGCTGGGCTCCTTGCCCGCCGCAAAGGCCAGGGAGGCCGGCCGCGGTTCTAGCCCTTCACAGATAAACCATTCTCCCTTAAGCCGGCCAGGATTCTGCACCACTCGCGGTGCCCGGTCACGGAATGCGTTGCCTACCCGCTCGACCCACAGATTGCGCGGCTCAATGACGTGCGAGTCGGCGGAGATCATGCCTTGTGCTGTCATGGTGAGCCCTCCTTTGG
Organism: Deltaproteobacteria bacterium; assembly: GCA_016200595.1. GTDB lineage: Bacteria > Desulfobacterota > Binatia > Bin18 > Bin18 > JACQEL01. The sequence goes on along the minus strand of JACQEL010000098.1, from coordinate 13,111 downwards.
TGAGTCCTGAGCGATGAGTGCTGAGTTCCGAGTAAGAGAATTCTCCGTCCCAACTCAGCACTTAAGAGAATTCTCCGTCCCAACTCAGCACTCAGGACTCAGCACTCAGGACTGATTTTATCCGTCGATGCCGTACACCTTCGAGGCGGTGTCGTGAACGATATTGCGCCGCTCGTTCTCCGGGAGGCCGCTAAAGGTTTTGTTGATAAACTCCTGCGAGCGAGGCCAGGTGGCCGCGGTGTGCGGATAGTCAGACGACCACATGGCGTTATCCGTCCCGTAGATATCAAGGGTTTTGACGAATATCGGCTCGTTAATAAAAGTGGCGTACACCTGGCGCTTGATGTAGTCACTCGGTTTCATGTTAAGCTTCACGCCAGCCAAAGCACCTAGACGGCTATGGATCATGTCCATCCGCCACATGAGGTACGGCATCCAGGCCACATCATTCTCGGCCGAGATGATCGTCAGCTTGGGGAAGCGCTCCAGCACCCCACCCAAGACAAACACTGCCAGTGAACGTTCCACCTCGTGGTGCAACGTGGAGCCTTGCAGCGCCAGGTTGCCCTTGAAGAAGTCCACGCCGGTCCCTTTACGGCCGGTCAGGACATGCAGCGAGAGCGGGAAGTTGGCTTCCTGCGCAGCCGCCCAGAACGGCTCGTAGTCCGCATGGTTATACGGCTTCTCCTCTGGCGCCTCCGCCCAAATCATCGCCCCACGTACGCCCTTCTTGGAAATACGCTGTAACTCTTTGACCGCTGCGGGAATATCTTCCAGTGTCAGCAGTCCCAGCGGGAGCAGCCGTTTGGGATTGTGGCTACAATACTCGACGGCCCAGTCATTGTAAGCACTGAAGCAGGCCGTGCGGAGTTCAACGTCGTCGAGCATATAGAGGGGCATACCCATAGAAGTGTAGATCACCTCAGCGACGATGCCATCACGATCCTGGTCTTTAATGCGGGCAGCCGGGTCCCACACACTGGCCGGGGCAGCCTCCATACCCTTCTTATTGTGCTCAGGAAGCACCTCTGACGGTACGCCAGCTCCGAAGAATGCCGCCACTGGGAAGGGGTTGATATTCTCACAGACGAAGAACTCGCCGTCTTTGCCGTTGAGTCCACGTACGGTGTGGGGCGCACGATCACGGAACTTCTTGTCGAGCCGTTCTGCCCACATGCTGGGCGGTTCCACAAAATGTGAATCCGCTGAAATAACACGTTGCTCTGCCATACTGTACCTCCTTTAGGGGTTTGTATTGATTAACGTTTATTAAGTGACAGTTGATAGATAGTTGCCCTCGTACTTTTGTCACCCTGAGCCCTTCGGCTACGCTCAGGGTAAATTCCGCGAAGGGTCTTTTTTTTTCATGAGATTCTTCGCCTTCGGCTCAGAATGACAACAGCGCAGGTTGCCTGTGTGAATACAGCCTCGTCTCAGATTGCTCCCTCCTTTCGCAGCGCAGCGATTTCCGCTTCGCGATATCCTAATTCCGTCAGAATTTCCGCATTGTGCTCGCCCAGCAGCGGGGCGGTGGTAATCTCGGTCGGAGAAGCCGAGAGTTTGACCGGGTTCCCAACGGTCATATAGCGACCACGCACCGGATGCTCAACTTCGACAATCATGTCACGGGCGCGCAAATGAGGATCGTTGAGCACATCGTCGGTATCCTGACACGCTCCGCACGGCACTCCGACTTCGGCCAGAATCCTCATCACCTCGTGTTTTGGTCTTTGCGAGGTCCAGTGTTCAATCAGCGCATTGACCTCCGTCATGCGCTTCGCCCGAGCGCTCGCTGTCTCATAGCGGGAGTCACCGATCAGATCCTCCCGGTCAATAGCGCGCAGGAGCGGGTGCCACATCTGTTGCTGCGCCAGGATGAAGACGTAATCGTTCGGGCCGCCCGGATAGCAACGGTAGGTCGTGGCCGGCACCATCGCCCCGAGTTGGTTGCCGTTGCGTTCTACAACCTTGCCGAGGCGCTGATGGTCGCGCAAACTCACCCGCACGAGATTAAGTACCGCCTCCTGCATGGAGACCTCGACCCGTTGCCCTTCGCCAGTCGTGTGACGCTGCATGAGCGCAGCGAGAATGCCAATGGTGCAATGCATGCCGGTACCTGAATCGCCGATACACGCCAAGGTGACCGTCGGTGGATTGTCCGGGAAGCCAGTCACGCTCATCGCCCCCCCCATTGCCTGGGCAATCGGCTCATAACTCTTGTACCCGCTATAGGGGCCGTAGGTGCCGAACCCCTTGATACTGGCATAGACGAGCCCCGGGTTGAGCGCTTTCAGGGCTTCATAGCTGAACCCGAGACGATCTAACACGCCGGGACCGAAATTCTCCAGTAAGACATCGCCCGTCTTAATCAGTTTACGGAAGATCTCTTTCCCGTCGGGACTTTTCAGGTTGAGTGTCAAGCTGCGCTTGTTGCCGTTAAAGGTGAGAAAGAATAGGCTGTCCCAGTCTGCACGATCGCTCAGGCTCGTCCGGGCGATATCTCCCTTCCCCGGCTCCTCGACTTTAATGACATCGGCCCCTAACCACGCCAGCATCTGGCCGCACGAAGGACCAGCTTGGTTATTGGTGATATCGATGACTCGGATACCTTTCAAGGCGCTACTCATCAGTGTATTCCTTATTCTATGTCAACGCTTGTATCGCCTCATCCGCGTGACACACGGTCGAGAGAAAGGACAGAATCCCGCCGAGCAGCACGCGATGGGCTTCTTCAGTCGTACCGACGCAACAATCGTCAGGAATAATAATCGCATAACCGCGGTCCGCGCCGTCGCGGGCTGTCCCCTCGACCACGCCGTCCGTAGCGACTCCGGTCAGCACCAGGTGGGTAACGCCTTGGGCTTGCAGAATACCTTCCAGCGGGCTGGCGTAAAATGCGCTCACCCGGGTTTTGCTGAGCACGAAGTCCGACGGCTCAGGTTTGAGGTCGGCATGGATTTCCGCGCCCCAAGTACCATCCTGTAGAGCCTGCATCTGTTTCATACCTTGAAAGATGCGCACGTTGCTCGGCAAGTCGGCGTAATCCGGACGATAGGCATGGCGGACGTGAATAATCGGCACCTTAGCGGCTCGCCCTGCGGTCATCAGCTTGTTGATATTGCCCAGGATATTTTTCTCTTTGATCATTTTGGGCATAGCACCGGCGGTGAGACTCCCGCCGACTTTGCCCTGCTCGTGCACGATATCATTCTGGCAGTCCATCACCAGGATCGCAGTCTTGCCTTTTGGTAGCGTAGGCACGCTCATGTTTATCCCTCCTTTTGGGATAAGGTCCACGAAGCAGAAAGAACCAGAACCGGATAAAAGGTACAGTACGGCAGTAGAGCTACGTTTGTCAAACGACCTCGTTTCAAAAAAGAAGATCTGCCTTCTACGACAAAATCCGCCACTGCTGCGGTTGCAAATCTTGACATTTACCCTGCCAGGCGGTCTTATGCCTGACGATTGGCAAGTGCGGGAGGACTGACTCTATGGATGCCTTGCAATTTGAGCAACAAGCCCGCCAAGATCCACACCTCTCCACATTCCTGAGAGAAGTCGCTGAGGATACTGCCCAACAGATCTCTGTCGCCGAGCCCCAGCGTTTCGTCACGGTCACAGGCGCAGACCTCCTCTTCAGCCTTGTTGCCTACGCTCTCTATCGCTGGGCGAAGGACTTTTTTGACCACCGCCGCGCGCTTAACGAGATCGCCATTGCCGAACACCAGGCTCAACTCATCAAGGAACTCGTAGAGGCCGGCTTTCTACCTAAAGATGCCCAGGCGACCGTTGCCGCTTTATTCAAAGGAATCGCCAAGCGGACCGAGGATGACCCCGCCTTCAAAACCGTGCGTACTCTTATCGGTAAGGGAAAATAGGCGAGAGCCGAAGGCGGGCACTCTTATGAAAGAACTCACGATCCACCACCTCCCGGCAAAAGGTCGGGGGCGTCCTCGGGTGCGGGTCAGTTATCGTCCCCAAGAAGGGGCCCAGGCACGAGAGCGGGAGACTCCGTTTAAGTTCACCGTGACTGACGAGCCGCGCCGCCTGATTCAGTGGTACTTGGAAGAATATCTTGTCTATCCCTGGGGGGAGTTCCGCAACCGCGCGCAGCAGGTCGAACAGCTAATGCAGCAACTTGGAGAGGAACTGTTCGAGGCGCTGTTTGGTAGCAGAGAAACGTCCGCCCTCTACGCGCACGTCGCTGATGACCTCGCCAACACGCGCATTGTCATTCACGCCAGTGACCCAGCGGGCATCGCCCTGCCGTGGGAGTTGCTACGCGATCCAACACGAGGTGAATATGGTGACCTCGCCCGACTCGCTTATGCCTTCGTCCGTAGCCAGCCTGACTTGATCTTCCAACCACCTGCGCCGGCTAATCAGGAAACGTTCAATATTCTCATGGTCATCTGCCGTCCGGGCGGACCCGACGGCGATGTGCCGTTTCAGTCAGTCGCCCGTCCACTGTTGGAATTGTTCCGTCCCCATCGTGACCGTATTCATCTGGATGTCTTGCGCCCGCCCACCTTCGAGCAACTGGCCCGCGTCCTGGCCGAGCAGCCGAATTTCTACCATGTTCTGCATTTCGACGGGCACGGAACCTTCCCGCAGGGTGGCGGCAGGCCCGCGCAGTTTTACGGGCAGACGGGCGCGCAGGGGCGGTTGCTGTTCGAGCATGAGGACGGCACACCGCATGAGGTAACAGGCGAAGAACTGGGCGGCGTGCTGGCGGGTAAAGGCGTACCCATTGTGCTGCTCAATGCCTGCCAGTCGGGCATGACTCGTCCTGATGCCCTCTATCCCTCGGTGGGTAACCAATTGCTCAAGGCCGGAGCGTGTGGCGTGGTGGCGATGGCCTATTCGGTGTACGTGCAGACGGCCGTGCGCTTCATGGCGCGGCTGTACGAAGCGCTGATGAACGGCGCGGAATTGGCGCGCGCCGTGGCGCTGGCCCGAGATGACCTGCGTGCGCGGCCACAACGTTTTTCACCGGTGGGCGACATCTCGCTACGCGATTGGGTGGTTCCGGCCTTATTTGAAGCGGCTCCTGTCCGTGCCGTGACCAAGCCAGTCCGCGCTTTACGTCTCGATCCTGCGCTCTTACAAGACCGGCAGGCGAAGGCCGGTGCAGAGATTGAGTGCCCCGAACCGCCGGCTTACGGCTTCGTCGGACGCGACAGCGTGGTCCTCGAACTTGAGCGCGCTTTCCAGACTGAGACCGTGGTGCTGCTTAGCGGTATGGCGGGCGTCGGCAAGACGGAAACAGCGGTGGGGTTTGCTCGCTGGCGAACAGAGACCGGCGCGCTCGATGGTCCCATCTTTTTCTTCCGCTTTGAGCACTACCTGCCGCTGACGCAGGTCTGCGACCGTGTCGGGCAAGTGTTTCAACCGATTATCAAAGAACAGTTGCAGCAAGAGTGGCACCTACTGAACGCCGAGCAGCGTCATCGGCTGGCAGTGAGCATCCTGCGACAAGTACCGTGCCTGCTGTTGTGGGACAACTTCGAACCGGTGGCAGGTTTTCCTACAGGAACACCGTCAGCCTGGACAGCCGACGAGCAAAAGGAGTTGCGCGACTTCCTCAGCGAGTTGCGTGGCGGGCAGACGAAAGTGCTGCTCACCAGCCGCCGGGATGAGCCGTGGCTGGGGAATATCTATCGTCACGTCGAGTTAGGCGGGCTGGCTCTGGTAGAGGCGCAAGAGCTGGCGGTGCGGGTCTTGCAGCGCGCCGGGCTGCAACCGTCGCAGATCAAAGCCTTGCCGGATTACAATGAGCTGCTCCGCTACTTGCGTGGCAACCCGCTGGCGATCCAGGTTATCCTGCCCGAATTGAAACAAAAGACGCCCAACGTATTGCTAAAGGAGGTGCAAGCAGGCCAGGCAACGTTGAGCGCGGATGACCCTGCCCAGGGACGTGAGCACTCACTTACCGCCTCGCTCACCTATCGTCTCGATACGCTCGACCCAACGCTTCGCCAGAGATTGGGCGTGCTGGGATTGTTTCAGGGATTTGTGGATGCGGATGTGTTGGCAGCGATATGCTCAAGTGACGATGCGCCTGAGTTCATTCGTGGACTGGGGCGCGAGGACTGGATAGGAATGCTGGACGCCGCCGCAGAACTGGGGCTGCTGCAGCGGGTAGGAACAGGTTACTACACTGTCCACCCCGCACTGCCGTGGTTCTTCCACGACCTTTTGCATACCGCGTTCGCCGACCACCTTGCATGGCTGGAGCGCACCTTTACCGCCGCCTACAGTGCATATGGACGACAACTGTTTCGCCTGTTCCAGACCAACACCCAACTTGCCATGTCCTTATTGCGTGCTGAGGAAAACAACCTGACACACGCCCTTCGCCTGGCGCGGCATCATGAGCGTTGGGACGACGTAGCGGGGATACTTTACGGGCTGAATCAACTGTTAACGACGCAAGGACGCTGGGCCGAGTGGGAGCGGTTGATTGCCAACAGCGAAGCAGAGGTCACGAACGCCAACGGCGAGCCGCTGACAGGACGAGAGAACCTATGGATAGCGCTTTTGGGACATCGCGCTAAAATTTTCAACTATCGCCGTGATTTCAAGAGCGAGCAGGCCATACATCTTCGTCTCAAAGACCATTATGAACGCGCGAGCGACGAACGTAATCAAGCCACCACCCTGCATCAGTTGGGCATGATTGCCGAGGAGCGGCGGCAGTGGGAGGAAGCCGAGCGCTGGTATCGCCAGAGCCTGGCCATTGCAGAGCGTATTGGCAACGAGCACGGCCAAGCCGGCACCCTGCATCAGTTGGGCATGATTGCCGAGGAGCGGGGCAATCCGGTAGAGGCGGAACGATTTTACCAGCAGGCGGAGGCGCTGTTTGTTCGCCTCAATGATCCTCACAGCTTGAGCATCGTGCGTGCCTCGCTTCAGCGGGTACGCGGCGGTGAGCGCAAGTGAAAGAGGCATCGGGAGTGTAGCCTGGATGGAGCACGGCGGAATCCAGGAAGCGTGAGTAGGGACCCCCGGATTTCATCCGGGCTACAATTTGCTCATTATCACTTGTCTTTGGTCGATGGACTCATCCGTAAAAATTTATCTGCTGTACGCTTTTGTTCTGTGGCGATAGTCTCATCGGTAAACAGTGCGTTGATCTGCGCTATGATTTCCCGGTCCCGTTTGACTTGCGTGACTCTAGACAAGATTGTCGCAATAACACGACTGCGGGACTCTCCTCGCCGTGCGGCAAGTTGATCAACTGTCTTCAACACAGGCTCTGGGAGAGAAATTGCAACTTTCTTCATTGGCATAGATTGACCTTCTTGGTGCGCCGCTCAACAGAGACTCTCTCTGTTGAGGAAGCCTGAGAGTATGCTGAGGAGTTCATACCATTACCATGAAAAAGGCACCAGAAGACGGGAATGTCTGTCGTCTTCTTTTCTAAATCAAACCACAAGAGATTCGTACAGGCGTGCATTTGAGCCCGCATGCCGTAGCGTGCGCCATGCGCACGAAACAGAGCAGTGCAGACGTGCTGCTTGCGAACAATTCGTCAGTGCCCCCGCCTTTTGGATCTTGTTAAACCATTGACATCTGCCTACCAACAGGACTAGAGGACTAAAGAGCGATCAGCCGTCAGAGGGGGAAGGACGGAGTTACTGACCTGTTCTTGCTCAGTCCTCAGCACTCAGTCCTCATTACTACTTTTGCGCTGAAAGCTGACAGCTGATTGCTGAAAGCTTCCGCCAAGGAGGGTCCTATGGCCGTACAATCCGAGGCAGCCATTGCCGTCCAGGCACGGGCAGTGCCTCAACGTTTTAACGTTGTCGTCCTGCTGTTCCTCAGCGTGGTCGTTCTCTACATGGATCGGGTGAACATCTCGGTGGTAGCACCGGTGCTCATGAAGGAATGGGGCTGGGACCCCGCGGTGATGGGCATGGTGCTCTCGGCCTTTTTTGTCGGTTATTTTCTTACGCAGATTCCTGGCGGTTGGCTCTCCGATCGCTGGGGCGCCAAGGGTCTCCTCGGTGGAGCCGTCAGCTGGTGGTCCTGCATCACCATGCTGACACCCTTTGCCAGCACGACAGCATCCATGCTCGCGGTTCGCGTCTCTCTGGGCCTGGGTGAAGGGATGAGCCCACCGTGTCTCTACACTTCCATCGCGCGTTGGGTTCCTGTCAGCGAGCGTTCGCGCGTGGCCGCCTTTCTCGCCAGCGGTATGTACGTTGGCTTGATCATCGCCTTTCCCCTCGCGGTGTGGATTATGACCCACCTGGGCTGGCCCTGGGTGTTTTACCTCTTTGGCTTCCTGGGACTAGTCTGGAGCGTCGCCTGGTATCTCCTTGTGACAAATAATCCCGAGGATCACCCGCGTATCTCTCCAGAAGAGCTGGATCTCATCCTCCAAGGGCAACGGTCTACGCTGCAAGCCCAGGCTGTCCCCTGGAGCCGCTTCTTTCATGAGCCGGCGTTTTGGGCGTTACTGTGCGCTCATTTTTGTACGAACTGGACGTGGTACACTTTTCTCACCTGGCTGCCGACCTATCTCGTGCAAGTGCGAGGATTCTCACTTACCGAGATGGGCATCTACGCGACGTTTCCCTATATCGCCATGATCGGCATCGGCAATAGTGCAGCCTGGGCGGCGGATGGCATGATTCGGCGCGGGGTCAGTGTCACCACAGTACGGAAGCTTTCGCAGACTCTCGCGTTCGGAGGGGCAATGGTGTTTCTGTTACTCCTGACCCAGGCTACCTCTTCCTGGTCCACCGTCCTGTGTATCACGCTCGGCCTTGGTTCTCTTGCGTGCTTTTCTTCCGGGATGGGGATCAATCATCTCGATATTGGACCGAAATACGCGGGCGTGCTCATAGGCTTGACGAACACTGCAGCGACGATCCCTGGCATTCTGGCGCCAACTGTCACCGGCTTCATCGTCAAATTTACCGGTGATTGGAATATGATCTTTTACATTGCCGCCGCCATCTTGTTGGTGGGTACGATAGTCTGGAACCTCTTCGCTACGGGGAAAAAGCTCTTCGATTAGCAGAAGCTTATGCAGTGCTCTTCGGTGAAGAGGCTTTCCCCGTAGGTGAGAGATCTTGCTGGAGTTTTCTGCAGAAGACCATATCCTCATTTTCGTGGTCGCCTTGAGGATGCTAATGAATTTTGCTGAGCAAGATCGGTAAGTGAGGTCCCTGGTGGCACGGGCTAGAAGCCCGTGCTGTGGACAGGCTGGAAGCCTGTCCTACCATTTCCTGGTCGGCAGACGCATTACCGATTTTGTGCGTCAAATCCCACCAGGGTGACCACAGTGCAGTTGGCAATTGCCGTTCTACATTCCGCTATTTCCCCGCAGCAACTGTCCAGGATAGGCACCGGTGTGCTCACCGTCTTTGGTCAGCACCTGACCATTGATGACGGTGTAATGCATCCCCTCGCACTTCTGGAAGAGACGGGGGCCGTTCCCTGGCAGGTCGTTCACCGTATAGGGTTCTAACGATCGTATAGTGTCCGGATCAAAGATCGCCAGGTCTGCCGCCATACCGGGCCGAATCATCCCGCGATCCTTCAGCCCCAAGGTCGCGGCTGGATACGCCGCCAGCACTTTGATGGCTTTCTCCAGGCTCATGGCCTTGGTATCACAAATGTATTGGACGTGCGCCCCACCGTCTGAGAGGGAAACCAGAGAATGTGGGTAGTTGATGATTTTGTCCACCGCTGCTTCATCCGCGTTTGCGAGAGGGGTGAGGAACTGCGTGTCGAGATCTTCTTCCAGCGAGAGATCCATGAACGTGTCGAACACATCCTTGCCTTGCGCCCTGGCAATCTCGGCAATGCTTTTTCCTTTGAGCGACTTGTTCTTCTCCAATTTGACCTCGTTGACATACATGAGGTCCCAGCGCTTAGAGAAGGCACGCGGCAGGGGATCTTCGACCAGGTCATAACGCAGCCCCTTGCGCACTTCGGGGTCACGGAACTTCTGCTTCCGCTCTTCCACCGTGAGGAAGTGCACCTTCCTCCAGTTGGGCATGTCGTCGAAGATAGTAGCAATGTTCTTGAGAGAGAAACGGAACATGATGGGCCGGCAACTCGCTTGGGGATAGATGGGCAGCCCTTCACGAAATGCGCCGTCAAGCTTCTCCATGAGTTCAGACCAGAGTGTGGGCTGGTCCCACTGATGGATTAAACCAATCCAGGTGGTCGGCAGCCGAGTTTCCTTGGCGATGGCCTTGAGCAGTTCAAAGTCCCGCTCGCGTTCTGATTTGTCCTTTTCATAAATCAGTACGCGCGGATTAAACTCAAAGAACCCACGACCAAATTCACCTACAGCTTTGCAGACCTCGAACAGTTCTTCATCTTCTGCCACCTTGCCGGGCATCGGCTCGCCGTGATCCCCGACTTGCACCGGAGAACGAGAGACTGACAGCCCTGCAGCACCAGCGCGCATGCCTTGGCGCACGAGTTCCTTCATCTGCGCCACTTCGGCGCGGGTGGCAGGCCGCTCCAGCGCATCCTTGCCCATCACGTACATGCGGATGGGCGAATGTCCCATCAGGGCCACCAGATTCAGCGCGGGACCCATTCGTTCGACGGCATCGAGATATTCAGGGAAGGTCGTCCACGTCCAGGGTACTCCCTTCTCCAGGGTTTCCATGTCGAGCCCTTCCACCCGGGAGAAAATGTGCATGAGAGGATCACGGTGTTCAGGCTTACACGGCGCAAATGCTAACCCACAGTTTCCCATAACCAGCGTTGTCACGCCGTGCCAGCACGACGACGTGAGCAAGGGATCCCAGAAGACCTGGGCATCGTAATGGGTATGGACATCGACAAATCCAGGGGAGACGGCAAGGCCATCAGCCTCAATGACCTCTCGCGCATCGCCGCTGACTTCCCCGACAGCGACGATGCGACCTCCGCTGACCGCAATGTTTCCGGTGTAACTCTCTGTGCCGGATCCGTCATAGATCCGGCCGTTTCTGACCAGTAGGTCGTAACGCATAGCCATCCTCCTTTCACACCTGTTTGAAGTGGGGGTTGTTGCCCATCTGGGCGATTATACTGCTATCGCTCCCCGTTTGTCAAACGAATAGCTCATGGTACTTTTTCCTTGACAGGAGAAGAGCCCTAGTCTATGCGAGTCTTCTAGGAGGATGCTGAAAAACCCCGCGTTCACCCCCTTCGACAAGCTCAGGGCGAACGGGATGGGCCTTGAGGTCGTTGAAGATTTTCCGTTCGTGCTGAGCTTGTCGAAGCACGAAAATTCCCTTTTCAGCAATCTGCTGGGGAGTATGTGAGGAAAAAGCAATGTCATCGACAAAAGAGTACACGCCTATGGAACAACAGTTTGATCCTATCTTGATCGAAGTCATGAAAAACGAACTCACCGCTGTGGCAGAGGAGATGGGCATTACCATGAAGCGCACCGCCCGCTCCTTGGCCGCCAAGGAGGGCGGAGATTTCTCTACGGCATTGGTCGATGCCGAAGGGCGACTCATTGCCCAAGGACTCACGATCGGTATTCATCTCGGCTACATCATGGGAGTGATGCCCTGGGTGCTGCAGAAATTTGGCGGCAAGCTACACCAGGGGGACGTCATCGCCTCTAACGATCCTTATGGCGGGATGTCTCACCTGCCTGACATTGTCTGTGTGATGCCGATCTTTTGGCGTGAGACCCTGTGTGGTTTCGCAGCGATCGTCGAGCACCACACCGATATTGGTGGTCGCTTTCCCGGAGGCATGGGTATCGCATGCACGGAGATCTACGAAGAGGGGGTACGTCTTCCGGGAGTGAAACTCTACGAGGCCGGCGTACCGAATCAGGCGTTGCTCGACTTGCTCGCTACCAATGTCCGGGCACCACAAGATGTGATGGGTGATCTGGAGGCACAAGTAGCAGCCTGCCGTCGCGGTGAGCAAGGGCTGAGAGCTTTGCTAGACAAATACGGTAGTGACACGTTTGAAGCCTGCAATGCACACCTGCGTCAGTACAGTGAGCGGGCGGTCCGCGCTCGTATTCGTTCGATTCCTGACGGAATCTATAGCTGTGAGGAGATCTTTGAAGACGATGGGTTAGGTGGTCCCGGCGTTAAACTCGTGACCACCGTGCAGGTGCAAGGAGACGCCATCACCGTGGACTTCGCCGGTACAGACCCACAGGTGAAAAGCGCGATCAACGTCCCGCTCAATCTGACCCGCGCCTGCGTCAATGTCGCCTTTCGCTCGATTCTGGGTGCGGACATTCCTGCCAATGCTGGCATGATTGCGCCGATCAGGGTGACTGCGCCGGCAGGCTGCGTGGTCAATCCCCAGTTTCCTACAGCCGTGGGTGCCCGGGGCATGATGATGTGGCGCGTCGTCGATATGGTCTTCGCCGCGCTAGCACAGGCGATTCCTGAGCAGGTGTATGCTGCCGGTGAAGGTGGGCCAAGTATCCTGGTCTATACGCCTCAGGTGCAAGATGGGGTACCGGCGATGCTGTTCGATGGTTATTGCAGCGGCTGGGGAGGTCGACCAAATCAGGATGGCGTCGATGGCGTCAATCCCATCGGCATCGGTGGCGCCTCACGCAGTCTGCCGGTAGAGATGATCGAGCGCGAGTGTCCGGTGATGGTCGAGGGGTTTGGTTTCGTTCCCGACAGTGGTGGCGCCGGGAAATTTCGCGGGTCCCTGGCCCTGTATCGCAAATGGCGCTTCTTACAGGCAGGGCGGGCAATGCTGCGCACCTGCCGGGTGCAAACCCTGCCGTATGGTCTACAAGGCGGCGCTCCGGGAACTCCTTTTCAGGCACTCCTGGAGTCTGAGGATGGGCAACAGCAGCTTCCGGCCAAAATGTTTATCGACTTCCCAGTGCAGGCGCGAGACCGGCTGTTGCACGTCCAACCGGGAGCCGGAGGCTATGGCGACCCCCGGCAGCGCGATCCGCACAGAGTGTTAGAGGATGTCATCGATGAGAAAATGACCGTAGCCTATGCCGAGAAGACCTATGGGGTAGTCATCGATCCCCAGACTTTGCGGCTCGATCAAGCCCGGACGGCTGCGCTCAGACAGTCGCGCGGCGAGCACCCTGCGCGCGAGATCGAAGTGCCCTTGCAGTTGCTTGAGTGTGTTGCCGGGCAGGTGG
>JACQEL010001027.1 GCA_016200595.1 Deltaproteobacteria bacterium | reverse complement strand
TGCGTTCTGAGCCCGGAATTGGGCTTGAATATGTTGAGCACACTGCACCGCATTGACCACCGAAGGAAATTCCACCAGGAAAGCATCACCAACAGTCTTAATCACGTGGCCAGAGTACTCAGCCACAGCTTGCTGGACGATCTGATTATGAGTAGTGAGCAGCCGTAAGGTGCGAGCTTCATCAGCACCCATCTGGCGGCTAAAGCCCGCCATGTCGGTGAACATAATGGCGGCGAGCTTGCGAGTCTCAGCCGGTGCCGTCTCTGGCATTTCCCTGCTCATGAGGGCGATTATGCGGCACGCTCTGCTTAGCTGTCAAATGGAGCGCGAACTGTGTTTAGTGCAGAGGGCATTTGGATGCCTTCCCCCTTGGCCGGGGAAGGCTAGGATGGGGTTTTTACAGTTCCAACTCTACTTCACGCCCCCTCACCCTATCCCTCTCCCACGCGGGGAGAGGGAACCCATACTCGAAGGACATCTAGAGATCAAGCAGCCCCGATCCAGGCGGCAAAAGCCAGACCGGTATCTTCGACTAATACTGGCCGGCCAAGTGGTAGGGTGCGCTAGGCGCACCGATAAAAATGGGGCATGAAATGCACCCTACAAACGCGGGACAACGTGAGGGTCAAGTCGAGGAGATCATTCGGGTGCAGAACAAAATCTTGGCTCGGTTCGTACCGTGCGGTGTTCGTGCTTCGACAAGCTCAGCACGAACGGAAACTTCACAACGCATTTCATCCCCAGCCCCGTTCGCCCTGAGCCGGTCGAAGGGGGAACGGCGGGTTAGCCGGAAACTCTGACTGAATTGCGAGAAAATTGTTATGCACCCAGTCGTAGGCCGGGATAAGGCCACAGGCCGTTCCCGGCGTGCTCATCTCTGCCGGAAACGCTTCGCTTATTCCGGCCTACCTTCTTGCTCTCTTCATGCTGAACCGCATCCGGGTCTCTACAACGATTGAATCCGCTATGCCGCCTACACCGCCGAGACGATCTCGGGCCACGCTGGGTTGGAGATGAAGCCCCTCCAGAGTGAGCGCACTGAATACGGGGCGGTCGGCCCCCGTATTAACCAGAAATTCAACTGGCTGCCAGGAGCCATCGTGAGCCAGAACCTCTCCCCGAATCACGGGCCGCACGCTGCCATCCTCACACAGCAACCACTTACCGTTGAGACGCATAGACTCTGGCCACTTTCTCTTTAGGAATGTAACGGAACAACTTCCCGTTATCTTGAGGGTGCGCTGCGTTAGCCAAAGCTCTGACTTCTCTTGGTGTATCAGCGACGAACAGCTCTTCCCCAGCAATACCGATACATTTTCCTCGATAGCGCGAGTAGATCTCGGGCACGTGCGCTTGTAACCAAGCGGAGTTACGCTCGAAGCGCTCATCCTGCACTCGTGCTTTGGCTAGTTCCTCCGGGTCGGTAATTTCTTCCATCACTATTGCTGGGATTCGCTGCTGTGCCATTGAGAATCTCCTTGCTTGCTACGCGTTACTCACCGCTCAGCCCTCACTTCAGCCCAGCCCTGCGCAGCTCATCAATCAGGCGTTCGTTTTTTGCTTGGTCTTGAGAAGAGAGCCGCTGCTTTACCCCCTCGACAGAGAAATGGGGATTAAGCCGCAGGATTTCTGCAACCTCGCCCCGAGCCTCCTCCTCTCGACCTGACCGCATGTAAGCAACTGCCAAGAAGAGATAAGGCCCCAGAAACTTGGGGTCACGTACACGCGCTTCCCTCAACGTTTTAATCGCTTCCTCATAATGTCCTACTGCGTTATAGGCAGCACCTAACCAGAGCAAATACCAGGGTGGATAATAAGGATTGAGTCGCATCGCCTTCTCTAGCAGTACCATGGCTCTCTCTGGCTGATCTACACTGACCAAAACAAGGGCCAGTCTCGCATAACCGTCCGCATTGTTGGGATCAAGGACAATAGCCCGTTCTCCTTCAGTAAGGGCCTCAGCGTGTTGTTTCTTGTAGAGCAGGTAGAGCTGGCTCAATAGCTGACGGACGAGAGGTGAAGAGTTATCTAAGGCTACGGCCTTCTGCGCCAACTCAAAGGCACGTGCCGGAGTTTGTGGGTCCTGGCTCCATTGCCAAACCCAATCCATATGGTAGGTCCAGCCCATACCAGCATACGCCTCCGCATAGTGGGGGTCTAATTCGGCGGCTTTCTCAAACATCTGCCGCGCCTGCACGTTTGTGTCCTTCGTGATGTGATGATAATACTCCCATCCGTGCAAGACATAGTCATAAGCGGTTAAGTTCTCGGTAGGAGTGCGCTTCACTCGCTCCCGCTCTGCCTCCTGCACTGCTACTCGTAAAGCCGTGATGATCTGCTGTGTAATGTCATCTTGTAAGGCAAATATCTCCCTCATCGGCCGGTCATAGCGCTCGCTCCAGAGATGATGGTCCTGAGTGGCATCGATCAACTGCGCCGTGACCCGCACCTGATCTCCGGCTTTGCGTACGCTGCCTTCCACCACATACCGGACTCCCAGCTCCCGACTCACCTCGGGCAGCTTGACTATTTTGCCTTTGTAGAAGAAGGCAGAGTTGCGGGAGATAACAAACAAACTAGAGAGCTGCGAGAGATCGGAGGTCAAGTCTTCGGTAAGCCCGTCGCTGAAGTATTCCTGTTCGGGGTCACCGCTCATGTTCAGAAACGGTAGTACAACGATAGAGGGCTTGTCGGGCAACGGCAAGGACTCTCGATTGCGGATTACGGATTGCGGATTACGGATTATTGGGGAAGAGGACAGGAGAGCGATGATCCCGCCGCCAATGAGCAGGCCCACTACCAGCGTGGCCCAGGAGAGGTGGGCAATGCCCACCCTACGGCGCTGCAGTCGTTGCACTTGTAGATAGGAGCGCAATCCTTTGGGTTGTTCGGGCAGCAGGGCATAAACGGAGAAACGTTGGGCGATATTTTTCAGCTTCGGCCGCCCAAGCGACACAACCGTGCCGAGAGCAAGTTTCTTCTCCACCTCTTGATACACGACCTGCGAGATGCAGATGGTGTCGGGCTCGGCTAAGGCTTGCAGCCGGGAGGCCACGTTCACCCCGTCCCCGAATACGTCGCCATCACGTTGGACAATGTCCCCCGAGTGAATACCGATGCGGACGTGAATCTGTTCGTTTGTTTCCTTTGCTGCGTTCTGAGCCCGGAATTGGGCTTGAATATGTTGAGCACACTGCACCGCATTGACCACCGAAGGAAATTCTACC
>JACQEL010001026.1 GCA_016200595.1 Deltaproteobacteria bacterium | reverse complement strand
TGCGGATTGCCGCGAACAGCCCGGAAACTGCGGCGTTCGCTGGAGAGCGCGGCTATTCGGTGTTCGCCGCCTCGCCGATCAATCCCTTTCCCAAACTGTCCGAACATATCGATATCTACCGGCGGACGTTTCAGGCCGCTGGACATCGCGGAAAAACTGAAGACGTTGCCGTGCTCTTCCCCGCCTATGTCGCCGACAGCACGATGCAGATCCGCCAAGAAGTCGAAACCAGTTTCATGCACTACTTTCGCACCGTGACTCACCAAGCACGCCTCGGCCAGCGTGACCAATCGGTCTCTTATGCCTACTTACAAGAGGTGCGAAAACGCATGGCGGCGATTACTTGGGATGAGGTCGATCGCACCATGGCGCTCTATGGCCCACCTGACCTGTGCGTGCAAAAATTCCAGGCCGCCTACAAGCAGTGTGGCGGAATCCAGCAGATGATCTGCTGGTTCAATCCTGGAGGTCTGATCCCCCATCGTCAGGTACTGGCCAGCATGCGACGGTTTGCCGAGGAGGTCATGCCCGCGGTGCGCGCATTATAAAACGCCTGAGTTCCTTCTAAACCAAGATGCATGAGGGTGGTACAATCAGGGTAGCGTGCGCTGTGCGCACGTCTTCTCTGTCCGCCGCTATTTTCGTGCGCATAGCGCACGCTACGGCATTCAGGCTCGGATGCGTGAGCGTATGAATCTCTTGCCGTTCGGTTTAGAACTAATGCACTTGACTGATGGCTTTAGGCAGAGGAAACTCAGCGACCTGTTGTCAATGACACGAAGGAGTATCCATACCTCATGGCCCAGGCACAATCGCTGCGCTCGCTTCTCGCCGAAAATCGTCTGCTCATGGCTGCGGGCGCTTATGATGTTATTTCGGCTCGTCTCGTCGAAGAAGCCGGGTTTCCTATCGTCTATTATTCTGGCGGGGTTTCCGCCGGCGCGCTCGGGTTTCCGGATTTTGGCCTGCGTACCCTCACCGAGATGGTGATGCAACTGGAAGGCGTCTGCCGCGCCGTCAGTGTCCCGGTCATCGCCGATGCTGAGGCCGGTTTTGGCTCCGTGCTTAACACTGTCCGTATGGTGCTGGACTACGAACGCATTGGCGTCGCCGGCCTCCATATTGAAGATCAAGATCTGCCACGGCGCTGCGGACATCTCGGCGGAAAAAGATTAATCCCGGCCAAGGATCATGCCGCCAAGATTCGCGCCGCCACCGAGAATCGGGCCAATTCAGACACGATGATCATCGCCCGCATCGACGCCATCGCCGTGAACGGGCTCGATGATGCGATTACGCGGGCGGACACCTATCTAGAGGCGGGGGCGGATATGTTGTTCTTTGAGGCGTTCGAATCCGTGAAGCAGATGGAGAAGGTGTGCACCCGGTTTGGGCAAAGAGTGCCACTGCTGGTCAACATGGTCGAAGGCGGCAAAACTCCCTTTTTGCCAGTCCGGGATCTCGAAGAATTAGGATTCCGCCTCGTCATTTACCCGGTCACGGCCGTGCTGGCCGCCGCGTACCAGATCAAGAAAGTGCTCAAAGGCCTACGTGAAACCGGCACCACCCAAGGGGGCTGGCACGAAATGTTGCCCTTCAGTGAAGTATTCAATGGCCTTTTAGGTTGGGACCAAGCCCTCTCGTTCATCGATCACTACAGCGGAAAAGAATAATGCGTCAAGCGTAAAACGTAATGGACCTTCCCACAAAAGAACTCTTCTCTTCACTCCCAGTTCCTGCGCAGGTTGTACGACTGGAGCAAGTCGATGCCAAAACTCGCCAGGAGCTGATTCTCTCGGCCCGCAACAGCTTAGACCTCACCCGATCGCTGTCTGCGGAGACGCTTTTTTACACGCTCAAAGAGATTGGGCTGGCGGACAGCGTGGATTTGCTCGCTTTGGCTTCTCCTACGCAAGTGCGCGACATGGTGGATCTCGACTGCTGGCGCAAGGATTATCTCGAGGATCGCCGGCTGTTAGCGTGGTTGATGCTCCTCGACGAAGCCGGCAGCGGAAAACTGGGGGAATGGTTCCTGCACGCGGACATTGAAGTCATCGTGCTGCTGGTCAAACGCCACCTAGAAGTGATCCGCAAAGCCGAGGTTGAGGAAGATCCGGACTTTAACCAGGCGCGCTATTTCACCTTCGATGATCAATATCTGCTGCGCTTCCTTGGCGAAGCGGAGCCGATCCTTTCGCTCTTGCTGGAACGCCTGCGGGTCCTTGATTACAACAGCTACACGCACATTCTGGAATGGAGTCTACTCGACCTCGAAAGTGCCCTCGAAGAGGAGGCGTTGCACTGGCGAGAGGCGCGTATGGCTGACCGTGGATATCCCAGTTACGATGAGGTCCGGACGGTGTTCAATTATGTCGCGCTGGAATCGTTGTCGCTGGAGCGGTATCGTCGCCAAACTTTGTCCCAGATGCGCTTCGCCATGGACGAAGAGCTGATTCCCGCAGATCACGCCCTGATGCTGCTTGACGTGCGCGACTCCTTTCTCATTCAAGCACTGGCGGCTCTGCCAACCGAGGATCTCGAACCTCTCAGACAAGAACTCGCTCTCTTGACCAATCAAGTAGTGATCGCCGAGGCATGCGATCCGAGCGACCTCGCCGCGGTCCGGCGTTGCGCAGAGCTGGTGCACGATTACCTGGATATCGGACTGGCATATTTATCCAAGGGAGAGCCAGGAGAAGCGACTCGGCTCCTGCACGAAACGATGCTCCGACCCTTCTTCCAAGTCGGCGTAAGCCTCACCCTGAGTTTGCAACAGCAGGTGCGCCAACTTGATACCAACTTACGACGAGGCGGGATGACAGACTGGCAAGCCTACCTGGATTCTCCTTTTCAAGAGACTTGTGCCGGAGTTCAGCGCCGACTGCCGCTTTTCTTCCGTGGACTGGAAACACCCGGCGAGATTCTCTCTCAGCCCTTTCAGAGTCTGGCAGAAATCCGACGGGTAGAGACCCTCCTGGCTCAGATCCCGCTCTGGTTTGCGACACTGCAGCGCTGGGAGTTGCTGCCCAAGGGGCAGGCGCCTGAAGGAGTGACCCTCGGCGTGTTGTGGAATACTGCTTTTGCCCATTGGGTAGTAAAACAAGAAAGAGAAGTGCGCCCCTTGAGCCGAGCTGACCTTATCACTCTACAGCAGCGGCTACGCCAAACCACGGTCGCAGCACAAAGCACTGCGTTTCTCGCGCTGGCCGCGGCTCAACTCAACTTGACCCACGAAGAAACAGAAGCGCTGCGTACCTTAGCCAGTCATGCCGGCGAGAAGCTGCAAGATTTGTTGGGTATCGAGGCCGCAACTATCGATCTCAGATTTATTGAGGGAGTACTGGTCGCCCGGCAATAGCACTTTACCGTCGTGCATACGGTAATCCTTCTTTGGAGTGCGGGAGCCGCGCTCCCGCTTTCGTGGGCGAAGCCATGCTTCGTCCACCATCTGCCCACAGCATGGCTGTGGGCGAAAAAGGCGCAAGCATGGCTTGCGCACTCCAAATTTCTCTTCACCGTACAGGCAAAGGTAATGTACTCTAGGCATGAGAAAGCCCTCAGGGAGAGGAAATTTCTCCTTGTAGCGCTTTCAATGCTCCTCTTGCCGCCTTGCTGAGCCCTACATCATTCGATTGTGCTGCTTTCGTCAGCGTTGCAATTATTGCCGGAGCGGCATCGCCGAGCTGACCGAGCGTGGCGGCAGTGGCGCGACGCACGCCTAAATCAGGGTCAGTCTCTAAGAGGCGCAGTACACTCGTCTGCGCCTCCGCAGAAGCCAACCGAAGCTTCCCTAAACACGAGAGCCCACTCAAGCGGACCATCGGATCGGCATCGTTGAGACTGGCGAGGTATACTGTCTGTGTAGCAGGATCAGTTTGGCCAAGGTCGCGGAGACAATACAGTGCCATACGCCGTTGCACAGCATTCCCTGAGGCAGCCAAACGCAGCACATCCGCAATAATGTGCGGATGTTGTTTCGCCAGACGCAAGACAGCGGTTGCCGCGGCCCAGCGCAAGTCGCTTTCTTCATGTCCCAGATTTTCCATTAATACCGGGAGCGGAGTAGGCTCAGGCAAATCGAGGTGTGAAAGTGTGAACGCCACAGTCCAGCGCATACGGGGGTCGGGGTCGGTGAGCTTACTAAGCAGGGCTGTGACGATTTCAGGTTGTGTAAGTGCAAATCGCACCAATTGTCCAGCAGCCCC
>JACQEL010001025.1 GCA_016200595.1 Deltaproteobacteria bacterium | reverse complement strand
TTCGGCTCCTGGATCGGTGGTGACCGCGATGGCAATCCGTATGTGACGCCGGACTGCACGCAAGCCGCCTTACAGATGGCACGGACTACGATTCTCGAGTATTACATCGGTGCGCTCGAAGAGTTGCGAGAACGACTCAGTCCCTCTGTCCGCCAGGTGGCGGTCTCTGCCAAATTCCTCAGTGCGCTCAACCAGTATATTGCGACCTTCCCTTTGGTAGCTGAACAGACTGCGGGGCATTCAACCTATGAACTCTACCGCCGGTACCTGACGTTTGTTTTACATCGTCTTCGCTCGGCGTGTGATACGCCGGCTCACCCAGAGGCATACCCCGATGCTGAGGATTTCGTGGCAGACTTGCAGCTCTTCCGTGAGAGTTTGGTCGGCAATGGTGGAGAGCGACTGGCGCGCCTCCTCCTTGACCCCGTGTTGCGGCAGGTGGAGACTTTTGGCTTCCACCTCCACACGCTTGACATCAGGCAGCATGCGCGTGTTCATGCCCTCGCTATGCAAGAACTCTCGGCAGGGATGAGAAACGAAACTCATTCTCAGTTTGTTATCCCTGCTCCGCCTTCACCGGAAACAAAAACTCTGCTGGAGACCTTACACGTGATTGCTGAGCTTAAGAAGGTTTATCCAGAGCAGGCGATTCGCAGTTATGTCATCAGCGGCGCGCGCGCTGCGGAAGACATCCTTTCGGTGATTTGGCTGGCTGAACTCAGCGGAGTACAGGTGGCAGGCTCAGCGGATCGTCGAGATCCAGGTCTGATGCCAGTGCCGCTCTTCGAGTCGATCGAAGATTTACGCCACAGTCCTGAGATCTGCCGCACGGTATGGACCGCGCCGGATTACGCGCCGTTGCTCAATTCGTGGGGGCGCCAGCAAGAGGTGATGCTCGGCTATTCAGATTCGAACAAGGATGGTGGGATGCTCACCAGCTCATGGGAGATCTATAGAGCCCACCAGGCTCTGCATAAAGTTGCCGACGAGTGCGGCGTGAAGCTCCGCCTCTTTCACGGCCGTGGCGGCACGGTCGGTCGTGGCGGAGGGCCAACCCACCAGGCGATTGCGGCGCAACCGGTCGGCGCCTTTGGCGGTGCGCTCAAGATCACCGAACAGGGCGAAGTCTTGAACTGGAAATACGCCGACCCGGTGTTGGCCGAACACAATCTTGAGCTCATGCTTGCGGCTGCGGTGGAAGCTCTGGTACGGCCGGGTGGCTCCGGCACGGAGGCCAAGGCTGAGTGGGAGGCGGCGCTGGAAACAATGTCGGCAGACGCGTTCGCCTTTTACCGCCAGCAGATTGTGGAGAACCCCAATATCTTACCTTATTTCGAAGAGGCAACGCCGGTTTTGGAGTTCGAGCTCGCCAAGATTGGCTCTCGCCCGGCTCGCCGCAGCCAGCGCCGCGGGTTGGCAGACCTGCGGGCTATTCCCTGGGTCTTTGGCTGGATGCAAAGCCGCCATGGTCTCCCGGGATGGTTTGGCGTCGGGTACGCGCTCGAACGCTTCGCCGGGCGCGGGACGAGCGAGGAAACGTTACTGCAGACTATGATGAAGCACTTTCCCTTTTTCTCGGATCTGCTTCACAACGTGGAACTCGCCTTGGCAAAAGCTGATCTCTCCATCGCCAAGCGCTACGCTGATCTCGTTTCGGATGCACAGGTACGCGAGCAGGTTTTCGCCGTCATTGCCGAAGAGTTCCAGCGCACGCGACGGCTGGTGCTCCAGATCAGCGGGCAATCGCAGCCGTTGGCAAGCAATTCCGTCCTTGCCCGTTCAATACAACTGCGTAACCCGTATGTTGATCCGATGAGCTTGATGCAAATCGATTTACTGCGCCGCAAGCGGGCTGGGGAGGAGAGCGAGGATTTGGACTACGCGCTAGCCGCCACGATTAACGGCATTGCGGCGGGCCTACGCAATACTGGCTAGAAGGCGACCTGGGGAGCTTATGGGAGAAGTTGTCTCCTGCAGCATCCAGCGCTTCGCGACGAGTGTAGGGGCGAATCTTGTATTCGCCCTGCCCCGCTGTTGTTAGACTGCTTCGCTCTTGCGCTCCTTATGACAGTGCTTCGAGGGTGACATTCCCACCTTCTACCACTTGGATGTGTACGTCATAACCAGTAAGCAAGGCCATACCAACAAGCGGGTCCGTATCAGCAGCTTCTACCAGGATATTGCGTGGAGTGCCGTCCCATTTGATGACCGCCGCGTAGATGTCAAATTGGTCTTCGCTGCCATTGGCAAGAGTGACCGTGCCACGGGTGCGCCACAGGAGACCAAGCGCTGCAATGACGGCAGGCGGCAAGGTCAGTGAACCACTGAACCCCGTGTCAAGGATTGCCTCAACTTCTTGTTCCTGCCCGTTGCCATGGTGGACCGATAACCGGATCATCGCTTCGTGGCGTGCGGTCACAACGCCGGTGATCATGCCCCCTCTCGTAGCGGACGCAATCCAATACGGTAGGCTGTAGGGTGACCAACCCGCAGGAGCCAGATTTGCGCCTCAGGGGTGCGAGCGAGAAGGCGTTCAGTCGCTGTGTAATCATCGGCGTCCATCTCATACGCTCCCGTTTCAATGTCGATAGCCACAAACTTCCCCTCGTTGCCTGATTCGATGCGAGGGCGGATGGCACGCTCGTAAATTTCCTGTCCGCGCCGTGCAAACTCTTCTTTACTGTAGCGTGGGATGGTTACTCCCATGGTTCTTCTCCTGTTCGGACACTTGGCACGCTGCCGAGGCACCGTGTTCGCTAGTATTGTACAGGAATGCACCCCACCTTGTGGAGCAGCCTTTCCTTCCGCCATGTTGTGTTGTGCAAGTTAACAAGAACTAGGCCGCTGCTCCTGTCCCTATTAGTAGGAACGTATTGCTACCGGTAGCTCCAAGGGTAGAGATGTAGAAACTATTAGTGCCTAGATTTAGAAACTGTCAAGTTGCTACATCTACAGCGGTTTGCACTTGAATGGAGAGAGAAAGAAGGTAGGCCGGAATAAGCGGAGCGTTT
>JACQEL010001018.1 GCA_016200595.1 Deltaproteobacteria bacterium | reverse complement strand
TGGCGTTACAGCAAGCTCTAGACGAGCGCTTTGGTCCCGAACGGGCGCACCGCATCAGCCAATACAATCGCAATCTGCTCATCTTTCCTAACCTCATCATCAACGACATTACCGCGATTACCGTGCGAACTTTCTTCCCGGTCGCCGCGGATTATATGGAGATCAACGCCTGGGCCTTAGCCCCGCGTGAGGAAAAGATCGAGCATCGCGCGCTACTGCTGGACAACTTCCTCACCTTTCTCGGACCGGGAGGCTTTGCTACGCCAGACGATGTCGAGATGCTGGAATCCTGCCAGCGCGGGTTTCTCAACCGCGAGGTGGAGTGGTCGGATATGTCCCGCGGCATGAAACGCGACCGACCCGTACCGACCGACGAGTTGCAGCTCAGAACCTTTTGGCGTCGCTGGAGCCAATTGATGACCCTCTCACAATCTGTTCAAGCTGCGACACCAAAGGCTGCGTAAGCATGACACGCACAACCTCTCCCCTCTCTCTCACCGTCTACTGCGCTTCCAGCAAGCGCGTGCCCCACCTCTATATGGCCGTCGCCGAGGAACTCGGGAAACTGATCGCCCTGCGCGGTCACACCTTAGTGTATGGCGGCGGGAACAGCGGCCTGATGGCTGTGCTCGCCAAAGCCGCGCTCGCCCATGGGGGAAAAGTCAAAGGCGTCATCCTGACCGACTTTATCGACCGAGGCTATGGCAATGCTGGGCACGAAATGCATTCAGTGACTGATATGCGCGCGCGCAAGCGCGGGCTGGATGAATTTGGCGATGCTTACATTGCCTTGCCGGGCGGGTTCGGCACCCTCGAAGAGATCCTGGAAATCATCTCCTTCAAGCAACTTGGTCTTCACCATAAGCCGATCGTCTTCGTCAACCCCAACGACTACTTTGACCATCTGTTGGCGCAGTTCGAGCGGGGATTCGCTGAGGCGTTCATTCATGAGCGGTTCCGTGATCTGTACGCGGTGGTTGCGACTCCACAAGAGGCGCTTCAGGTCATCGAAACCGCAGCGGTAACCGCTGCCCTTTAGCTGGATAGCAAGATCGACACAGAACAACCGTGGCTGAAATCAGCTCTTTTCCCCCTGTTCCTTCCGCTACACCGGAAGGTCACGGGCAACTAGATCTTCATGATCAGCCCGTGGATGACATCTTTGTGGGCCGAGAACGGGAGCTGCAGGTGTTACGCACGGCTTTCGCCGATGCGGATGCCGGGCGTGGGCGACTTGTGCTGCTAACCGGTGAACCTGGGATTGGCAAAACCCGCCTCGCCAGTGAACTCGCGACATCCGCGTATCTCCACGGTGTCCAAGTGTTTATCAGTCGCTGTTATGAAGGCGAGGGGGCGCCGCCGTTCTGGCCCTGGGTGCAAATTGTGCGTGCCGCCATCAGCGCGCGCGACCCGCAAACGCTCCGAGCGGAGATGGAGGCAGGAGCCGCTGCCATCGCCCAGGTAGTCCCTGAAGTGCAGGAACGACTGCCTGACCTCCCTTCCTTACCTGTACTGGAGCCCGAGCAGGCGCGATTCCGCTTCTTCGATAGCGTGACGACCTTCCTCAAGAATGCTGCCACTCCCCAGCCCGTGGTCCTGATTCTCGATGACCTGCACGCAGCCGACACGTCCTCTCTCTTGCTGCTCCAGTTCGTGGTGCGCGAACTGGAGCACGCTCGTGTATTGCTGGTTGGCACATATCGTGATGTCAGCCTCAGCGCTCAGCATCCTCTCGCGCCGCTGCTTGGAGAGCTCGCGCGCGAGCGCAACACTCAGACCCTTCTCTTACGTGGCCTCTCGCAACACGAGGTCGCGCGTTTTGTCGAGCATGCGCTTGGTCAACCACCCTCCGAGCCGCTGATCACTGCAGTCTACACGCAGACCGAAGGAAACCCTTTTTTTGTCACCGAGGTCGTGCGTCTGCTGACCACCGCAGAGGATCAGACCGCCCTTGCGCAACCTTCCGCGGCGGCCCTCACCGTACCGCTTCCCCAGCAAGTACGTGAAGCGGTGCGTCATCGGTTGCAGATGCTGTCTGAGGAATGCCGTGATCTTCTCACTATCGCCGCGGTGATTGGCCGAGAGTTTGCCCTCCGTCCAGTGGAAGCGGTCGCAGCAGAGTGCCACGCGTCTCTCCGTGGTCCGGTATTGGCAGTGCTAGACGAGGCGATCACCGCGCGCTTGATCGCTACTCTCCCGAGCAGCATTGGCCGCTATATTTTTTCTCATGCACTGATCCGTGAAGCCCTCTATGAATCTTTGAGCACCGTGGAGCGCGTCCAGTTGCATGCTCAGGTTGGCACGGCACTGGAGCATCTGTACGGCGCAGACGCGGGCATACACCTGGCGGACCTGGCACATCATTACTTTGAGGGGGCGCGCGGTGGAGAACATGTAGATAAGGCGATTGCCTACGCTACGCGGGCCGGTGAGCATGCACTGGCCACGCTGGCCTATGAAGAAGCGGTCATCCAGTATGAGCGTGCGCTGCAGTTGCTAGATCTCAAGGACGCGGATGAGGCGCAACGCTGTGAATTGTTGCTGGCGCTCGGCGGGGCGCAACGGCAGGCGAGCACGATCCGACAGGCGAGAGATACCTTTTTACGCGCAGCCGCCATTGCCAGGGCACGGCGGCTGCCACACCAGCTTGCCCGTGCCGCTCTGGGCTTCGCGGGACTCTGGGTAACCGCAGTCGGCGTTGTTGACACACCCGCGATCAGCCTGCTCGAAGAATCTCTGCGGGCCCTGGGAGAAGAGAAAGGTGCGCTTCGTGCCAGGGTGTTAGCCCGCCTGGGCGTGGAACTCTGGTTCTCCGGATCACAAGAACGGCGGGCGGCGCTGAGCCAGGAAGCGGTAGCATTAGCCCGCCAGGTCGGTGACCCCAAGACGCTGGCTTACACTTTGCACGCGAGACATCTCATTCTCTGGGAACCAGCCACGCTTGCGCAACGACTGACCATCGCGAGCGAAATCCTACGGTTGGCTGAGGAGAGCGGCGACCGAGAGCTCACTATGGAGGGTCATAGTTGGCGCATCAAGGACCTGTCGGAGTTCGGCGATATCCCTGCACTGGATGCAGAGATTGCAGCGTATGCGCGGCTGGCGGAAGAGCTGCGGCAGCCGACCTATCAGCATCGGGTGGCGACGTGGAAAGGAATGCGGGCGCTGCTGGAGGGGCAGTTCCAGGAGGGCGAGCAGCTGGCTCAGCAGGCATTCGCCCTGGGGCAGAAAGCGCAGCGCTCACAGGACGCGACCCTGGTCTTCGGCATCCAGATATTTGTCCTGCGTCGAGAGCAGGGAGGGCTGGAGGATCTGGAGCCGGCGATCAGGGCTTCTGCCGAACAGTATCCTGCCTTTCCCATCGTGCGCTACTGGCTGGCCTGTCTCTACAGTGAACTCGGTCGCACGGCGGAAGCGGGGCGCGAGTTTGAGCGCCTGGCCGAGCACGACTTCGCCGATCTGCCGCAGGATATAAGCTGGCTCCTTGCTCTGGCCTTTCTTTCGCAAGCCTGTACCTTCCTCGGCGATACCGGCCGCGCTGCCAGGCTATATGCACTTCTGCTGCCCTGCGCCGGGCATAACGTCGTCTATGGCAGTGCCCTGGCTTACCACGACACGGTCTCACATCTCTTGGGGCTCCTGGCTACCACGCTGGGCTGTTGGGAAGAGGCACGGGCGCATTTCGCAGCGGCGCTCGCCGCTCTCGGGAAGATGAACGCACGGCCCCGCCTTGCGCACTGCCAGTATGACTACGCCCGCATGCTGCTGGCTCGTCGCGCAACGGGCGACCGAGAGCAGGCGCTGGCGCTTTTGGCGGCTGCCCACGCCACTGCCCAAACCCTCGGGATGCAGCGGCTGCTGGAAAAGGTCCAGGCTATGCAGGAGCAGGCGCTCCAGACAGTTCCACCGCCGCAGCCTCCTGCCGTCAATCGCTTTTGCTGCGATGGCAAGTGGTGGTCCCTCAGCTTTGCCGGAACCACGGTTACCCTGCGTGATGTCAAAGGGGTACGCTACATTGCGTATCTGTTACAGCGGCCTCAGGAGGAGGTTCATGTGCTCGATCTTCTCGCCGTGACGACACCACCTCCTGTGACCGAACCTCCGACCGCTGTAGCGGAACTGCGCTCCGCCCAATTGACCGTGCAATCCTCTAGTGGTGGTCGCCTCGGACCTGACGCCGCGGCGCGGGCGGCCTACCGGCAACGATTGGCCGAGCTACAGGAGGAACTGCAAGAAACCCAGCGCTACAATGATCCTGGCCGGGCCGGCAGGATACAGGCAGAGCTTGAGTTCCTCAGCAAAGAATTGGCTGCCATGTATGGCGTGAGCAAGTACGCGGCGTCGCAAAGGGACGAAGTAGAAAAAGTGCGCAAAGCGGTCACCAACTGCATCCGCGACGTGTTGGCCAAGCTCCAGAAAGTCCATCCTGCCCTATGGCAGCACCTGTTCACTGCCCTCAAGACCGGCACCTTCTGCTCCTACTGTCCGACCCAGCCGACTCCCTGGATGTTCTAAGACGGACTCGCAAACGTCTCCTGTCCGTTGCTAGCTCTTTTGCTAGAAGATTGCCCCGCAATTTCTAGCGAACTCTCTGCAAATCTAGCGCCTTTCTCAGTAGGCCAGCTCTTCATCACAAAAAAAGAGGAACGCGTATGTACACGAAGCCAGGGGGATGGACAGCCGTCGTGCCCTATCCGGGCGGGCGCGGGCCGCCAGGCCAGAAGAAGCACCGGGCCTCCCCAAGCCTGCAGAGTGGAACCGTAACTCACCTCTTAGCAAATCGGGAGAAAGACAATGACAACTAGGCAAAAGTTAGGAAAGATCATGCTGGTAACCGGACTACTGACTGGCGCACTACTTCCCGTGGCACCTGCCCGTGCTGGGACCTTGCCAGCGACGGGACAAACGACGGCCTATCCGGCTAATAAGAACGACGGCATCCCTGGGGCTGTGAATGTTCCGGACGACGGCACCCTGCAACGCGGCGCGTCCCTGAACTATAAGGTCCTGAACGACGGGACGCTCAAAGATGTGAACACGGGGTTGATCTGGGAAGTAAAATGCCGCATCTGTGCTGTGCCCGGCCTGCACTCCGTGAACAATGTCTACCGCTGGTCCGGGAATGGCTCACAAGAGACGATCTGGGACTGGTTGGAGGACATCAATGCGGAAGGCGGGACGGGCTATGCAGGGCACAACGACTGGCGGATTCCGAACGTGCGGGAGTTGCAGAGCATTGTGGATTATGGAGCATTCAATCCCTCCATTGATCCGGTCTTCATCTTCACTGCCGCAACCGACTACTGGTCGTCGTCTACCACCGACGGCGGCCCGTTGATCGCGTGGGACGTCCACTTCGGCAATGGCGCCGTGGTCTCCAATGCTAAGAGCAACGCCTTCCACGTTCGTGCTGTACGGGGCGGCCCAAAATAGATCATTGAGGTCTTTGTCTCATTGAACACTTCGTATTAGCTTTGTAGGGTGGGTCGTGACCCCACCCTACGCAAGGAGTTTTATCTCCCCTGAAACTTCGGCTTACG
>JACQEL010000097.1 GCA_016200595.1 Deltaproteobacteria bacterium | reverse complement strand
GCCGGGAGGGAACGCCGCCCCAGAAGGGGTATTCGCAAGCCGCGTCATCGACCGCGGCGCGCGCACTGTGAAGTTCCGACTAGCACGGCCTGTAGCCCCACTAACGCCGGTAAAGTCCACCGTGACCTGGATATCGTTTAGGAGGCGGCTTGGAGCGATGCTCTGCAAAACAACGCTCGGGGTGAAGGCGAAGGGAAGCGCAAACGGAACAGGGGGAACACGAAACCCCGCGATATTGGGGCCGGTCACTACGTTCCAGCTAAACGACCCAGGTAGGCCTCCAGCGCTGGCAGTTAGTGTTTGCTGGAGAGGGTAGCCAGCAGGAGCTGCGCCGTTGAAATGCCAGAGCTCCGTACCTCCACGAATGCTCACTGGCACGGTCGGAGCGGGTACGGGTGGTGCAGGTGGCGTAGGCACAGGTGATGGAGGCGTGGGCGGCGTCGGGGTCGGTGGGGCCGGACTGGGTGGGGTGGGAGCGGGCGGTGTGGGCGCAGGTGGCGTTGGCGCAGGCGGCGTTGGCGCCGCAAATAGCGCATCCAGGCTACCCATGGTGAGAGGCCCTACTAGGCCATCGGGATCCAGCCCGTGTGCTCGCTGATAGTCTCGGACCGCGGCCAGGGTCTCAGATGCGAAAATGCCATCAACTCCGAACGAGGGCAGAGGAAAGCCAGCGTCAACGAGAGCCTGCTGAATCTTCTCGACTGCCGGTCCTCGGCTCCCGAATCGCAGGAGGCGCTCGTTGTCGAAGCACGCTTCGAGCACCGGGTCACCCGCAAAGCGCGGCGACTGCAGGTCGTGGCCGTCCCCAATGGTCCGCTGAAGGTGCCTGGGGCGGTCCTGCGATGAGATCCCTTCCCCAGTTTGCTGAATGGTGTGAACCAGTTCGTGTGCCAACAGCCGCCGCCCGGTGCTTGTGGTCGAGGCATACTGTCCTGCCCCAAAGAAGATATTGCGTCCCACAGTGTATGCCAGCGCGTTCACCCAGCGAGCAGATTCGGCTGCGGCGGTATCCGCGTAGATGCGTACATGGCCGAAGTCCCGGCCGAAACGCGACTCGAAGAAACGGCGCTCGGAGTCCGGTAGCGGTCGCCCACCGCTTGGAGGTTGGAAAGCGCAGTCCACCGCTTCCGCGCGTCTGCTGAATCGGCCTCCTCGTACTGCTGCCGGCTCGGGCATTCGCATCACTCTGTCCACCACTTGATCCGCCTGCTGCTCGAAGAGGTCGCCGGGCTGATTAACACTCAGTTTCGCTTGCATCACACTGTCGCGAAGGAGCCGCTGAGTAGCCTGATTTCCCATCCTGGGGCCACTCGAACCGCGGTGTGCCGGCACGGAACGACTCGGCTTTGCTGGCTGGACTGCGTGTGCGTGGCTCAGCATTGTCTGGCTACGGCTAGATCCCATCAGGCCCTCCCTGCATGGACCACACCACAGTCCGAGCCACTTCGGCAAAGACCCTCGGAGTGTTCAGCCTGGGATCGAAAGCCTCTTCGCTGATGAAAAAGTCGGTGAGGCGCACGGGCGTTGGAGGCAACGGCGCCGAAGCCCGTTGGGCCATGCGGGCCGTGTCGCTCTGCCGGTGTGGCACCTGTCGTCCGACAAACTCAGGCATGTCCGTTTATCCCTCTACGAGTGGTTACTTTTTCAACAGCAAATCACGAATTTGTGAAAAATCGACTGACACACTTCCCGCCAGGGTGTAAAACTGCTGACCAGTTTCGTACTCAGTCCCGGCCCACCAAAGATCGACAGGGAGACACGGTGTGATGAACCCGGGCGAGGGTCACCGAAACGTACACCCAACGCTAAGGTCGCCAACAAGCTCTTATCCAGGGAAAGGGGTGAAGCTCCGCCAGTCGTCGCTTCGCCTATCAAGGTCACACCGAGCCCCAATGAAGGATTCACCCAACTGACTACCGGCAGTTTGTTTCGGGGATGCTGCAGTTCTACGTTGAAATACAGGCGTCCTAGCCACGCATTTGATGATCCCGGAAGAAAGGCCTGTCCGAACGAGAGACCGAGGGTCGACACCAGCGAGGTCTTGACGCCCTTGGCGATGGCCGCAGCAAATTCCGCATAAGACTCCGTGATGCGTAAAGCCCGGGCGGTATCGAGATAGCGGAATGCGGTCCGGTCACTGTAGATATCTGAGCCCTTGGTCAGCGTCAGTCCCATCCGATGTCCACATTCATGCAGCATGGTCGTTGCCCGCTGCCGCGCATCTCCTGAATTGAGGTGGCTAGGGGTAAGGCAGATATTGGTCGGAAACAGTTGGCCGAGCGGATGACTCTCTGGTACATCCGTATAGGCTTCACCGGTCTCGTCGGGGTCGCAGCCAAAACTCTCGTTCTTCTGGGTATCCTGCAGACAGTGTTGGATAAATCCCAGACGTTCCTTGATCGTCTGCACTGTGGCGGGCGCCTGGCTGCCGAAAAACCAATCCAGGGCTTGCCGCGTCGCGTCGGACAACGCGGCGGGATCGCGCAGCGCCAGCAACGCTTTATTGACATAAGCCAAGGCCTCCGTGAGATCGCCAGCGATCACCTTGAGGTCCCCATCAGAACACTTACTTTTCTCACAGAGAGAGGCCGCACCACCCGGCGTAGTTGGCTGGCGTTGTAGCCAGAGCTGGCCCGGCGTACCGCCACGTTGCTGGGCGACCGGGCTGTGATCTGCCATGCCCCAGCCCTGGGACACCGTGCTCTGCTGCCCCTGCTGCACGGTGTGCGTTAGTTCGTGTGCCAGCAGCCGCTGGCCATCTGTGGTGTGCGGGGCATACTGCCCGGCGCCAAAGACAATGTCACGTCCGACGGTGTAGGCCTGTGCTCCCAGGGCTCTGGCAGAAGTGGCGGCCTGGGCGTCAGCATGCAGGCGGACGTGCCCAAAGTCGTGACCAAAGCGGGGCTCGAAGAAAGCCCGTGTGGAGGTTGACAGCCGCTGTCCACCGCTGCGCAGGGCCTCCACCTGGGCCTGTATGGCCGTGGTGACCGCAGGTGTGTGGCCCGCCTCTGGTTGCGTCTGGATCGGCATGACGCTGACCTTATCCTCCATAGGCTGTCGTTGTACTTCCTCTTCACATTCGGCGCATAGGCGTTGAATGCTGAGACGCTGAGCCGACTCTGCTACTGTGGCCCCACTTACCACCGGCATACGCATGACCTGGTCCGCTACCCGATCCGCCTCCTGTTCAAATCGGTCACCCGGCCGGTTTACCATCAGCTTGGCCTGAATCACCCCCTCCTGAAGCAGCCGTTGGGCGGCCTGATTCCCCATCCGGGGATGACTGACGCTTCGATGCACCGGCGCGGAGGAACTCGGCTTCGCCGGCCGTACAGCGCTCGCTTGATTGACCACGGCTTGGCTTTGCCTAAACACGATTGATCCCTCTCGCATCATGCCCTCGACTACAGAGGAAGGAGCGGGAACGTAATACGCGTCAGCCCCGTTGCCGTATCACTGACGGTTGTGAGGTGGCCGATAGAAAGTTTTCTGACCTCCGGAAAGATGTCCTGCGCCAGACCTCGCAATTGATCCTTCGGCAATGACGTTCCATCCTTCGGCGTAATGCGAATGACTTCACCACTCAGCAGGAGATCGTCCAGCGCAACGTGCCCCGTCCCGAGATCGAACTGTATACTCACAACTAGTTCTCCTAGTAGTCCTCGCGTTCGCCTCGGTCTATCAGCGATGCGCGCGAGTTCCTGAACTAATTGCACTGCCGTTAGCCCCCCTGATGGCGACCTCGGCGCAGCGCCTTCGGACACCATGAGTTCATTGAACAACGCAACTCTCGGTGATGCAAAATCACCAGGAGTTGCACCGTGAAACTGAATCGAGGTTTGTGCGCCGGCGGGAGCATCTGACGAATCCACTCGGAACGACCCTGTGCCAGCAGTCACCTCTTTTTTGCCTTGAGCTCGTGTCACAGCTCGTGTGACAAAATCAGCATCAGCGGTGAACACGATGCGTTTCCCGGCAAGGAACTCGGTAGAAAATGCCGACACCGGGGCCGGCGGCGTATTGCGGCGCGCGACCAGCCACGTGTTAAAGACAGTCCGGCGCTTGGCCGTACTTACGGGATCGAAGACATCGCGAGCGGGAATAAAAGCCGGCCGGTCCTCCACAAGCGGTACGGCACTTCCTGGCCTGGGAAATTCCCTCCTTCTGGCAAATGCGGTTCGGCTCAGATCGATGAATCTGGTCGGTACCTGCATGCCGGGTGCATCTCGCAGCTGTACGGCAAACTTTCCTGACTGCGCCTGCACTTTCCTGAGCGAGTCAAACCAGGGGGGATCGTGCCGAGGATGCGACCTCCGCGGGCCGTCCCGCAGCGGCACCGGCAATTTGGTAATCAGACGGCGACCGCTGACATAGGTACTTGAGCGATTCTCGGTCATGATGGTCTGCACGAATCCGACATCGTAGTGCGGGATTTCGCCGGGATCGCCCGCGGCTGTCACCTCGGCGTTCACTTTTATGGTGTCAGGTGGACTGACCATGTCGAGCAACGGAAAGCCGCCTTGATCGATCAGCGCGCCGCTCGCGGCGGTAACGTCCAGGATATTAACACTGAAAGTTGGGCGGTTCGCGGGAGGATTCGTCTGCTTTTGCGGGCTGATCGCTCCCGGCAACGGCTGCTCTGCACAAGGCGGCTGCAATCCGGCTTTAGGGTCATTCGGCGTGGGGACGTCGAAACTCCCGCGGCCGAAATCCGGCTGAAGAGTGCAAGCACTAAATCCGCCCAGATGGAGCATATGCAAGCCACCCTGATGCTGTTCGTCAAAGTTCGGTATCTGTGGCCGGGCGAAGTGGTGAAATGCGAGGTCGGCAATCCTATTTTGCGCGCAGGTGAGCGGATTAGTGGTATGAACAATATCGTTAAAGAGTTTAATGACGTTGAGTCCCACACGCTCGATAGTGGACTCGGCGAATGGCGAGGTGCTCAGCCCGGTTGTGAAGTCCGGCCCCTCGACCTTAATCGTGGTGCGGCCGACGATATCTGACAGCGAGCGAAATCGGCCGCACGTCCAGCGCGCTACGTAGGCGTCTGCGCCGAGGAAATACTCGCCGCGCTCGATCGAGGCCTTGGCTTCATCCGCGATCTGTCGCAGCGTGGCGTTTTGCGGTAACCCTGCTGAGCCGGGCGTGAAGGGCAAGCTGGAACCTATGACAACCACGCGATTGTTGGCACGGTGGGCTTCGGTTGTCCCGGAATCAAAACGATCGGTGGGACCCTTCGCAATCACTTCCATACGGTCCTCGCGCACCCCGGCATTCACCAGTTCGCGCGCAATATCCTTGAACACGTCTGAATCCAGGCAGAACTTGAGAGTGAGTCCGTCAATGACTTGGTCGCTCTGGTCACAGGGGGGATCGGGCTGCAAGTTGCCAAGGTTGGAGCCGCCGGGCGGGCATCCGGGCTCCGCGGGCTGTCGGATCGGCACCACCGGCGTCGGTGCCGGCGCGGTCTGCGCCGGCGGAGATTGCGGCCCAGTCAACTCGGGAAAGTCATCTTCAGGTTGTCTCTGCAGCTGTTCGAAATCGGCTCGCAAGGGCTCCGGCAAAGGTTGGCCTCCGTCCTGTGCCCTGGATATTTGTTGCTCCGCCGCTGCGGTTCCCTGCGGAGAACTCGCGGGCTTTGCTTTCAGTTGCGCGCGTTCCTGTTCCGCCTCGCACTCGGCGCACCTCCGCTGAATGCGTTTGCCGTCTTCGATTTCCCTTATCGCTCCGCACTCGCCACACTTTCTCTGAATGTGTGGCGGAGCGCCGAGAGCCGCCGTAGCATCTCCGCTTCTCATGACAGCATCAGCCACCCGGTCCGCCTGCTGCTCGAAGCGGTCACCTGGTTGATTCACAGTGAGTTTAGCCTGAATCACGCCATCCCGCAGGAGCCGCTGCGCGCTCTGATTTCCCATCGTGGGGTTGCTTGCACCGCGGTGCACCGGCGCGGAGCGGCTCGGCTTTGCCGACTGCACAGTATGTGCCTGTTTGTCCAGGGTTTGGCTTTGCCTAGACACGATCAGACCCTCCGGGGAGAGATCGCACTACGGTCCGGGCAACTTCGCTGGCAACCCCCATCTCGCTATTCGTAATGCCCGTCGCAGCCGGCAAATCCGACCCGCCCAATACTCGCTGAACCTCTGCTGCGATGAGAGCGCTCAACCGAGCGGGGTGACGGAGATCAACTCCAGTCAACACCAGGTTGTCGATGTCGATGATATGCGCCCTATCACTCATGGCTTTATCAACCTCAAGTGCGCGCCAAACTCGGCCTCGGTGAGCAGCTTGTCGATCTTGACGTATTCACGGTACGCTGCGTGCAGTACGTGTTCCATGCGGATGCTTGTGCTTTCGCCGGCAGCGAGGAACGCCGCATTTAATGCAATGTTGCGAATATTGCCGCCACTGATCTCCAGTCGGGAAAGAGCCGTCAGATCTAAGGGCGCAAGCGGTGCCTGTGGCGGAAACACTTTCTGCCAGATCCGGCGGCGGTTCTCACCATCGGGAAACGGGAACTCCACAAGAAACCGGAGACGACGCAGGAACGCCCGGTCGAGGGCCGCTCGCCGGTTCGTACACAAGATTGCCAGCCCTCGGTAATCTTCCATGCGCTGCAGCAGATAGTTGACCTCGATATTCGCGTAGCGGTCATGACTATCCTTGACCTCGCTACGCTTGCCGAAGAGCGCATCGGCCTCGTCGAAGAAGAGAATAGCACCGGATTGCTCGGCGGCATCGAAGACGTTGCGCAGATTCTTTTCGGTCTCGCCGATGTACTTGCTGACAACTCCGGCGAGATCGATGCGATACAGGTCCAGTTTCAGCTCGTTCGCCAGGATCTCGGCGGCCATCGTCTTGCCCGTGCCGCTGGGACCGGAAAACAACGCGCCGATCCCGCGCCCGCGCGGCAGCCGCGCGCCGAAACCCCAGCGCTCGTACACCTGCGCGCGTGTCGCCACCTGATCCGCGAGCTCGCGCAACTGCTGCATCAGGTCATCCGGCAAGACGATGTCGTCCCACGTATAACAGGGCGTGAGTCGTTGCGCGAGACTGCCGAGCTGCCACCCGACTTGCTCACGGCAGGCTTGCCACAGGTCCTCGGCGCCAAGCCGGAAATCTCCCGGACGCGTGCGAACTCTGGCGACCGCGGCACTCACAGCTTGCGGGATAGCATGGGGTCCGAGATCAAACTGCTGAACGATCGCCTCGATTTGCCCATCCACCGCAGTCGTGATCCCCTGCAGTGAACTCGTCCAGAGCTGTCGCTGCTCGGCGGAGTTCGGCTTCGGAACTGCAATATGCAGCACCTGTCGTTGGAATTGCCAGCACTCGCGCCCGCCGACGAACAGCACGCCGCCGTAGCGCTCAACCCAATCGCGGGCGGCAGCAGTTAACAGGCGATCGGAGAAATCAAAGTCCGCCACGTCCACGTAGAGCGCCATGCGTGAAAGCACGGCTTCCCGTTCCATCACGTGGAGCAACTGGTGGCGCTCGACGTCTTGGAGTGACAGATGCCTAAGGTCGAAGGTGTAAAGTTGCAATCCGGCTCGCGCGCAGAACTCGCCGGCAATAGCCTTCTTACCCGCACCGGCTGGACCTGTGAGTTGGAACGGCGGCCACGGCTGGCCGGCGGCTGATTCAGCCCAGCGGACCAGTTGGTCAACCAATTCCCGATGCGCTCCTGCGATGGGCACCGGCGGGGCTGGGCGCACCAGGTGAATCATGCTCTCGTCAAGCCGGTTGATACCTCGCACATAATCCGCAACCCGCTCGTCGATCCGCAAAGGCCGCCAGCCCTGGGCAGCACTTCCCTCACTCAATGTGAGCAGTCTGAAGCGGCGCAATGGGGAGGACGGGAGCAGCGGCGCTCGGGCCGACTCGCGCTGCTCGCGGGTCTGGCACAGTACGCTCAGCACCAGTTGGAGCGTAGCCCAGCGTGCATTCACATCATCCTGGATATAGGCGCAGAGGGTGGCAAATTCCGGAGCCTCGTCAACCGCGAAGCAGAGCAAAACCGCATCGCGCTCGAATGGACTGAGCCCGAACGCCCGCGCCAGCGCTTCCAGGGCAGGTATCCCGCCTGCTTCTATAAGAATCTGGCAGCGGATCGTAAGCTCGGCTTCGACTTCTTCGACTGCGCGCGCAATCGCGCACGATTCCGCATCTTCCTGGTGGAATTGGCTTTCTTCATCGTCCATACCACGCAGCAATCTGTCGGCGTGGGCGTCGCTAATGACGACGCTGCGGTGGTGTGGCAAGGGATCCTGTTGCCAAGTCTGTCGGAGCCACCGCACCTTACGCAAAAATAAGAGCCGCAACCGGCGCAGTTCGGTGCGCAGATATGCCTGATTGGCTTCTGCCCAGGTCACCGCCGCCATACTCTCGAGGCTCTCCGCGATGCTTTCCACCATGGCTTGACTCTAGGTCACCTGGAACGTCATGTTTTCCAGGCTTTGCACGCCGTTGACCATGACCCGGACGGGGTAAGGCCCCACAGGGGTGGATGGCGTAGTGAGCCCCAAAGCGATGAGCGAAACCTGGATCGAAGTCTCCGTCTGCGGCCCGCCGGGGCCCGGATCCGGCACAGGAATCGACACGTCTCCGACCAGCACTACGGTCTTGATTCCGGACTGGAACAGCCGTTGGCCGGTCACGGTGAGCACCGCGCCAGCAAATCCACCGGCCGCGACGCTGGGTGGAGTGAAGCTGACAATCTCGGGCGCGAGCAGAAATACGCAGTGGTTCGAGCTTTGTCTCTGGTCATCTACCCCAACGACGCCCCTATCGAGTCCTCCCGCGACGACCTCGGTCGGTCGCAGAATCTGCACCTCGACGGTTTGCGGCCCAGCCCGGAGTCGATCCGCTGCCGGAATCGGGCGTGGCAACGGATGGTCGGCATCGGTGGGATAGATATCGTCGGGGATAACGATGCGAATCTCACGGTCGGAGGCAGGCTGGACGCCAATGGGCTCGAGGTCACCCAATTTGACCCAGGTCTGAGCGGCGCGAAAATTCTCGCCCTCGATGGTGAGCTCTTGCAGAACACGCGCCCGGATGTCGCCGATCGGTTCGCCGGGCAGCACCGGGGTGCGATACACGTTGGTGATCTGTGGCCGCTTGGACACTGCCAGGTGAATCCGGCGCGTCAGCACGGGAGCCGCGAGAGTCTTGACGAGCCGGCTTTCAATCTGCACGACACTCACGGTATAGGCGGCGGAAAGCCGGTACGGCCGTGTTAACGCGGTCCAGACCTTGGAGAGATCTTCCAGACTGAGAGGGTCCAAGCAAATCTTGACGTGTTCGAATTCGCCGCGCAGACTCGAATGGAGGATCTGAGTAGGCGGGGAGTGTATGGTCGTCAGGCTGTCCGTAATAATCGGATAGTCGTGCAACACACGCATGGCGCTACCCAGCAAGAAGTGCGCGCGCGTTTCATTCACCAAGCCATTATCGTCAGTCGCGCCATAGGCGGTCAGCATGAAATGCAAGACCAGGCTCAGTGGCGGGTGGTCGTACTCGCTCGGGTGACCTTGTCCGGGGATCAGCTGATTTTTGAGAGCCCCGTTTTCCGTGGCTCGGTAGAGAAATAGATTCACCCTGGTGGGCTCCGCAGCTTGAGCGTCGTCTTCCGGCTGCGGTGTACTGATAGTCACCTGCAGATCCGTGCGGGCCATTCCGGCAGGTAGTTCCATGCGATCCCGCAGCAGCGCTTGCAGCGTGGCGCTCACCCCGCCAATGGCCAGAAAGTTGCTCATACTTCAGCTCCGGTAAGTTCGCACCCGGTAATAGCTGTCGAATCCCAGCGGGGCTGCTGGGCTGGGTCTGGCAGGCGTCGGGGTTGGTGCCGGTGTCCCGCGGACTTCGACTCGGCCAATCCGTACGTGAATCGGCAGTTGCGCGGGTGGCGTCGGCGAGGAAGCAGGCGTGACTTGCGGAAACTGCAGGAGCGTGGGGAACTCGGCTAGAGCCGGACGGATCGTTGCGGCAGAGAGCGCCGGTGCGCGCGTCTCCTGCGCTCCATCCCGTGGCTGTTCGGGCGATAGTTCCGTCGGCGAGACAACCTGCGTTTCACCCGGCTCCCGGATCAGTATTGGAGGGGTGGGCGCCACAGTGCTCGCCTGGCGTTCAAGTGCGCCCATCGGCTCGATTGTCTGGGCAACCGGCGATGGGGTGGGCCGGGCGTGCTCAACCTCTTCGCGCCTTGGCGAAACTACCCGCAGCTGTGGCGCCGACGGTGGCCCGAGCGACGGCGTTTTGGTCGTGGCCGCCGGCTCTCCGACCGAGGGCTGGACAGGTGTGCGGTATTCTGTCCCGGAGAAGCGTTGGATGGAAGGAGTGCGAGGTGCCACCGTTTGGGAAGGCAAGTCGGTATATGCGGCTGCGCCACTAGCGCGCAACGGGGTCTGACTAGCGGCATTTCCGGTAGTAGGTTCCTCTGTCATACCCAGGCTGCGGCCGGTTTCGTGGACTTCCGTCAATTCATCCCCCGGCTGGCGAATTCCCGGTCCAAGTGGCGAAGCTGGCACCTGGATCGGTGTCGTCGGCAATCCCGCACCACGTCGCGCCAGATTGACGAGGAAGCTACTCATTGCGCTGCCCCCTGCGTAAGCTCTTCCTCCAGCAGTCGAAGAAACTTCCGGCGCTTTGCCGTGCTCATCCCGAGGATCTCCGTTGCGCTCCAGTGGTAATGGTAAGCCAGCAGATGGACCTCGCGATAAAGGTGACGCATCTCCAGCTCCAGCTCCTGAATCAAGTAGCTCGCTGTATCAAAGATCACACTGAAAGCGCTGCCGCAAACCGGACAAGCAAGCTGCAACGTGATCTCGGCTTGTGGATCCAGCGCGGCCATCTGGTCGGCCAATTGTTGACTGATCACCTCGGGAAACGTGTCCAGCGTGTTTCCATCAGAGGAACTCGTCGACCGGACGCATCGCCGCAGTAAGAGACCTGCAGCCTCCGCCACGTCGGTGTGGGCCACCATGGCTACGGCTTCTTGATCGGACCCAGTGGGGAGGCGGAAACGTACGACGGTAGCAGCCCCGTCCTCCTCCCCGACGGCAAGCTCGTGCTCCTGCACCACCTCGCGGTAAGGGGGGAGGAGAAGATCGCCGATGGCCAGCTCGACTTCCAGCTTTTCCCCACACTGCGGCACAGGGCAAGTAAGCAGGCAGCGCAGCCGCTCTCCCCAGCTCAGGCGGCGCAGGTGTAACAGGAGAGCCTCGCGATCCCCAACCGTGAGGGAACGGATCGTCTCCCGCGTCACCGGCTCATGCGGTCCCAAGCGGGTAACGCACCGCGTCAGCGCCTCGGTGACCCAATGGGCGGGAAGCAGGCCCTCGCACTCTTCGGTCAAGAAGAGCTGGTCTGCACCCGTAAGCGGGCGTACATGCACTTCACGCCAGTGCCCGCCGTTGGCGCAATAACCGCCAGGAATGGTGGTGGCAACCGGATTGGTCATATTCTTATGCCGGTTCCGTGAAGGTCGGTTCGCTCGGTTCCGGTACGCTTACATCGCGTTCCCAACCTTCGTTTTCAAGCTTGAGGGTTTGTATGGCGATGGCGTTGGCGTTCGCGTCCAAGTCAGGCAACGACTGGTATTCCGAAACCCAGCAGCGAAAGAGGTTGTAGGCGAGAACCTTCTGGCCGGCTTCGTTATACACCTCGATGCTGATATCTTTGCGGAAGTCCTTCAACGAAACCTCCGCGCCGAGGCCGGCGCCAAAGTTCCAGACCTTGTTCGCCCAGCGCTCGAACTCCAGATCGTGCGTGACCCCCCGTTCAAGCGTGACGGCTTCGTACTTAGTGCGGCCCGGCGACTTGCGGCTCGTGCTGGGATCGCCGCCCTCGCGGTGCTCGACCATCTCCGTGGAGCGTTTGAGCGCGCCCACCTTGCTCACCCCGGCTACGTAACGTCCGTCCCACTTGACGCGAAACTTGAAGTTCTTATACGGATCAAAGCGGTTTGCGTTGACAGTGAATTGGGCCATAGCGCTGACTCCTTAGGTTTGAATCTGACCCGCGATCTGGCTGATCCTGATGATGACGAATTCGGCAGGCTTGAGCGGGGCAAAGCCGACGAGGATATTCACGATACCCAGGTTGATGTCGTTCTGTGTCGTGGTGTCTTTGTCGCACTTGACGAAGTACGCCTCGCGCGGAGTCTGGCCCTGGAAGGCACCTTGACGGAACAAGGTCTGCATAAACGCGCCAAGATTCAGCCGGATCTGGGCCCACAGCGGTTCGTCGTTCGGCTCAAAAACCGCAAATTTGGTCCCGCGGTACAACGATTCCTCCAGGAAAAGCGCGAACCGCCGCACTGGCAGGTATTTCCACTCGGAGGCCTGCACGTCCGCACCGTCCAGGGTGCGAGCACCCCAGGAGATGGTACCGATGATGGGGAAAGTGCGCAGGCAGTTGATGCCGAGCGGATTCAAGGTCCCGTTCTCGGGATCGGTGAGCACGTAGCGGAGTTCATTGACGTTGCGGAGTCCTGTATCGATACCCGCCGGCGCCTTCCAGACACCGCGGTCGTTGTCGGTGCGGGCGTACAAGCCTGCCATCGTACCGCTGGGGGCGAAGTCGCGGAGCCGGAACTGATTCAACGGATCGGCGATGCGCAGGCGGGGGAAGTAGGTGGCTGCGTTGCGGCTACGCAAACCGGCATTACTGTCGAGGAAGTCCTTCATTTCTTGTACGGTATCGATGTTCGACGGAATGTCGACAATCAGAAAAGCGCGGCGCTCGAGGCAGTATGCTTCCGCCGCGCTGTACACGTTGAACGGCTCCGGCGCCGTAAGATCCGCCGCCCTTGGGATGCAGAGGATGTTGAAGATGTCAACATCTTCAAGCGCGAACAAGCCGGTTTTATTGGCACGGACGCCGATGAGATCGTTCGCGTTGGGGCGGTTCCCGTTGTTGCCCACGTTACTGCCCAAGACGCGATCCGTCTGAAAGCCGGTCGCAGTCCCGCCGAGCGAATACTGCTGAACATTGGGTGTCACGCCGAGCAGGCCAAGATCCGCAGCCGTGTTTCCTCCCGCCTCCGTGAACGTAATGGTGACACCCGGATTGAAGGCGCTGCCTGGAGTGTTCGGATCGCCGGCGCGTCCCGTCAGAATACGGAAGCGCCCACCAATGAGCTGCACGGTGGCGTTGGTGTATCGGGGATCGTTGGCGTTAGCTGCGCGCAAGGCCGCTTCGAGCAGTCCCCTCGCGTCTTGCAGAACCTGGGTCGGGGTCAGTGGCTGGGGTGGAGGTGGAGTGAGATTGCCGGGCGCGCGGGCCAGCGTCACCAGGCGGGCGATATCTCCCGTCAGTTGCGCGTTGAACTGTCTTGGCGCAAGAGTAGCCGCCAAGGTCACGGAGTTGAGCACATTGCTTATGGTGCCGGTCTGTGCCGGAGGATTGGGACCCAACAGGGGGAGGATCGGAATCTGTACGATCCGCGAGCCTTCATTCACTACATCGCGAACCGAATTCGGCACGCCCGTAATCATGGTCAGGTTCCGGAAGGTTTCGGTGCGCAGAACCGGTTGAGTACCCGAGGGCGACACTTCCGAGACGGTGAGATTGAAGAGGGATGTGGGATCGGTAGTATCATAGTCGACATCTACTCGGACAAAGTTTCCCCACGACCCTGGGTCGTCCACGGAAACGCCCTTGATCAGACGCCCCGCCGTGACGCGAAGAGAATCGCCGGACGAGCCGTTCAAGAGGTCGATCCAGGCCGTGGCGAATGAGTTCCCGGTCCTTATCACATACGCCTCGGTTCCCCCATTCAAGAAGAACTGCTGGATGGCGTAACTGGCTTC
>JACQEL010001017.1 GCA_016200595.1 Deltaproteobacteria bacterium | reverse complement strand
TATGAGAGACGCCACTGCCCACTTCAATGAGTTTCTCCGCCTCTTCTTTGCAGTGATCAAAGCAGGTCGTACAGATCCATCCGAGACCGACCACCAGGGTTTTGCGTCGTGATCCGCAGTGAGGGCATTGGTCGGAGGTAGAAATGCGCCATTCTCCAATAACAGGAACCCTCTCATGCTGCTTACTGTCCTGCTTTTGTACGCCGAGTGTTTCCATGGTTGCTCCCTCCTGCTGCTTAATTTTGCTTTTTCACTTCCGCCACACAAACTGTAGAGATACCTGGGCAATATACGTGCCAGATCCACGCTCACTTCACAGTGGGAGAAAAACCCGGCAACACTGCGCTATTCTCTGAAGATTTGAGTGTTTCCTGCTCGCTTTACGAAGGAGAGCTGGTACAGGCGGTCATTAAAAATGTAGACGAGAGCCCGACATGCTGTGGCAATTGTGACGCACGTCCTGGTGAGCGGAAAGGAGACGATGAGAAAAGCAGAACAAAAAGAGTGAGTGGCTGTAGCTCAGTCTTTGTAGTGCTTTTTGTTTGCGTATAGTACAGCGAGAGGGCCAAGTCCCGGTTTCACCCAACTGTAGAGACACCCCGCCGGGGCGTCTCTACAAAAACTGGGTAAGGATTACGACTTCCACAACTCAGAAACGAGCTCGGTATCGATATAGGCCGTGCCTTCTTTGACTTTGCCGTTGTCTACGCGCATCACCCAGCAATAGCTGTTATTGTACGGCTTGCCGGCTTTCGTGGTGGCGCGACCTTCCCACTGCAGTACAACCTGATCGCCTTCGGCGAGCACGTTGCGGACCGTCGGTTTAATGGGGCCGGCGAGCTTGGCACTCAGCGGCTTGGTCGCTCCCTCGAAGAATTGCTGTTTGCTCATATACGTGCGCGAGACCGGGCACGAACCGATCACCGTCCAGCGCACGTCGTCGGCCAGAATGTTAAAGAACGCGGCGC
Organism: Deltaproteobacteria bacterium; assembly: GCA_016200595.1. Lineage (GTDB taxonomy): Bacteria > Desulfobacterota > Binatia > Bin18 > Bin18 > JACQEL01. The sequence goes on along the minus strand of JACQEL010001017.1, from coordinate 5,902 downwards.
CGTCTCCCCCAGCCCAGGCGGCGAAGACGTCTTGAATCAGTTTTTTATTGTCAGCGGCACTCATAGGACCCTCCTTTGGTCTTTCTCTTGGCTTTACTGTATGAGCTGATGATATATCTCCGGTCGACGGTCAGCCAGCAGGTCCCATTTGTTTTTGAGCGCGGTGATTTCAGCCAAATCGATAGTGGCAGTGACCAACTCATCCCCTTCAGTCTGGGCCTTTGCGAGTACCTTGCCGGTCGGGGAGATGATTTCGCTGCCGCCGATATACTCAGCTCCATCCTCTACTCCAGCTTTGCCTACTGCAATAATAAAGAGCTGGTTTTCGATCGCCGCAGCGCGCAAGAGAACTTCCGAGGTTTCTTGGCCAGTTTCGCGGGGCTGGCCAAAACTCGGGGTATTGTAGGGTACGCAGATCAATTCTGCTCCGCCCAAGGCGAGCGCACGATAACCCTCGGAGAAGCGGCGGTCGTAACAGATCAGGGTTCCCATTTGCACCTTAGGGAGAGCAGCGACTGGAAAGCCTAAGTTACCACCCGAGAAATAGCGCTTCTCGAGAATGTTTAAGCCTTCCCAGCGTGGCTCGACCCAACCCGGGATATGGGTCTTACGGTATTTGCCTAGGAGCGTTCCATCTGGAGCGATGGACGCGGCACTGTTGTAGTAGCCGCCATTTTCACGCTCAGCGTAGGGCAGCACAAAGTGTATGCGTGTACGGCGGGCAGCTTGAAAAAGGGGAAGGGTCACTGGGGAGGGCAACGTCTCTTCAAAAAACTCATCCCAGGACTCGTGCACTTTCGTGGCAAAGTAAGGAGTGAGAGATAGTTCAGGAAAAGACAGGAACTCGACTCCGCGCTCACCGGCTTCCTCCATGAGTGCCACCATGCGCTCGACGGCTTGCGCTTTGCTCGGCGAACTTGGTCCTAACTGAGCGGCGGCGACGGTCAGAGGACGTGTCATCATATCACCTCCTTGTGTGGAGAAGCATTCAGCTCTCAGCATTCAGCTATCAGTAAAAACAAAAGAATGCCAGAATCGGCCCAACGTTGCTAAATCGTAGGCTTGCTCGTAAATAGAAAACTAACACAGTCCGGCTGACGGCTGATATAGGGAACCTAAATGAGGTGTATCGGAAAGACTCTGCGTTTACCCTTCGACTTCGCTCCGCTTAGCCTGTCCTGAGCCTGTCGAAGGGCTCAGGGCGAACAGTGTTCGAAGCCCGTTCGTGCTGAGCGTAACCCGCAGGGTGAAGTCGAAGCATGAACGACGTTCGCCACAAATGATTTAGGAGAACTATAGCTGACGGCTGACTGCTCATAACAGGAGGGGCATCTATGGAATTTGGCATCTGCATTCCACACTATGGCAAAACGGTTGACGTACAGGGCATCATCGCCAATGTGCGCCACGCCGAAGCTTTGGGGTTCGATTCCGTGTGGGTCACTGACCATATCATCGTACCACGGACGATGGACCTTATTTATCGCGATCATATGTTGGAGCCGGTCGCGTTGCTCAGCCACGTAGCGGCACTGGTGCCGCGGGTGAAGCTCGGCACCAGCGTTTTGATCCTCCCTTACCGTAATCCGGTAGTACTGGCCAAGATGTTAGCGACCATTGACCAGCTCTCTAGTGGACGCGTGATTGTCGGTGTCGGTGGCGGCTGGATGACCGAGGAGTTTGCGGCGCTGGACACCCCGTTTCCAGAGCGGGGCAAAATCAGCGATGAATGTCTGCGTCTCATGCGAGAGATGTGGACGCACGAGACGGTCAGCTTCAACGGGAAATACACGACGTTCCAAGATATGAAGGTCTCGCCTCTGCCAGCGCAGCGGCATCTCCCGCTATGGGTCGGTGGCACCAGTGCGCGGGCGCGACGGCGGGTAGCCGAATTTGGTGACGGCTGGCACGCGACCGCGTTGACTCCGCAAGCTTTTACTGAGGGAGCCCAGCACCTCAAGGATCTGTGGAAAAAGAAAGGCCGGACCGGTGAACCAGTGCTGTCAATGCGAGCCTCATTATTTATCGAGGGGATCTCTGCGGAAGTCCTCCCGTATGGGCCGAGACCTGGCCGTGACTTGCTGCGTGGGGACTTAGAGACCGTGACAAACCGCCTGCGTGCGTATCAAGCCGCGGGCGTACAGCATCTGGTGTTTGAACTCTCTCTGCAATCGTTCGAGAGTAGCGCGCAAACGATGGAGACGTTTATGACCAAGATCAAGCCGCGGCTTTAACTGAGGGGGAGGCTCCCTAAACCAAGATGCCTGAGGTTGGTACACTCGGGGTAGCGTGCGCTGTGCGCACGTCTTCCCTGTACGCCGTTATTTTCGTGCGCATAGCGCACGCTACGGCATTCAGGCTCGGCTGCCTGAGTGTATGAATCTCTTGCCGTTCGGTTTACGGACGGATCACTATATGAGGGGAGGGTCTGATGCGATCGCACATGCTTGGCTGGAGTGCTGCAGGAATCATTCTCTTCTGCGTTTCCTCTTTCAACGTGGCTAGCGCCGCGTCGCCCTTGCCGCCGGATCCTCAGGAATGGGTCTGTCCTGAGTCCCTCGTCCCGGTCACGCAGCCAGAAATCGAGGCTTGGTGTGCCGAGCACGACGGGCAGGGACAACCTGCTCCGTTGCCGCCACCCACCGGAGCGACTTTGTCGAACCCGAAAGAGAAGAATCGGTATGACCTTCAACTCCGTCGGTTTCTGCAGAGCCGCGCCTACGCTGAGCAGCTCGGTTGGGCGCATGACCAAGAATGGCGCTTAACCGGTCCGCTCGTCGGCGACTTGAACAACCTGGCTAACGTAGACAGCTACGGGGTCCATCCTCTCGTGAGAGTTTACTATTCCCCGGAAATGACCCATTGGCTGTGCCAGGGACGGCAGGGTCCCATCCCAGACGGCGCCATGCTGATCAAGGAGATGCGCTCTATCAAGTCGGTGACTATTACGGCTGATGCCCAAAACTGTATGTTCATTACGCAACCGCAGCCCGATGCGTTGCTACCGACGTCCTGGGCAGTCGTCGTGCGGGGCAATGAGGCCTCGCACGATGGCTGGTACTGGGTCAGTCCGGACCTCCCTCCTAATGGCAACCCGCCGATTCTCACCGCGTTCGCGGTGACCATGAAGAATTTTTTCGGCCTCCCGCCCATCAAACCTGATCCGACCTGGTATCCGACGGGAACTATCTTTGAACCTTTGGCCGACGGCTCCACTAAGAAGCCCGACGTGGTGTATCCCTATAATGTGTATGGAGCGTACTGTCTGAATTGCCACGCTTCGGCTGCTGAGTTCTCGACGTTTGCGTCTCTAGACAACATTTTGAGTGGTGGTCTTCACTATAAGTTCTTCGCTTCCACTGCCCCATCGACCAGCCTTCTCCTGGGCGTCAGTAGAGCGGAACATTCTGGGGATCCCTCGGGTCCATCGGTCGCGGGCTCGAACGGTTATGTCAACCCGTTTCCCTCCCCGCTCCCGCAGCCAGAACATTCATTCCTCGAGTTCTACGGGAACCTCGGCCCTCTGACGTTTGATAAGGCGCTCCCACTTCGGCTGCCGGCAGAGACGTATGACCAGCAACTATCGGGTCCTAATGGGCCGGGGCCGTTTGTGACTTCCGACCAATGCAGTGGATGTCACGATGCGACCAATTCCAACTCAGCCATTGCCAACATGCTGATCATAGATCCTGCCACACAAATCCCGATAAATGTGTCCCCCTACGGAGAGTGGCGGGTCTCCCCTATGGGGCTGGCCGGGCGTGACCCTATTTTTTTCTCGCAATTGCAGAGTGAGACGAATACTTTACCTATGCACACCAGGTGTATTGAAAACACGTGTCTGCACTGCCATGGGGTAATGGGGCAACGACAATACGCCCTTGACCATCCAGTGTCAGGCGGATGGGAGGACACCTGTAAGGAGTTATTCGCCGTACCCCCGCCTCCCCAGGTGCCATTTGGCAAACCGTTTTCCCGTAAACTCGTGGGGCAATGGCAGGAGACTGATACCACCCCAGACCCCAAGTACGGCGCCCTAGCACGGGATGGGATCTCCTGTACCGTGTGTCACCACATTACCCCGGAGAGTTTCGGCAAGGAGCAGAGCTTTACCGGGAATTTTGTTACCGGCCCCGCCACCGAGGTGTATGGGCCCTACGAAGATGACACCATCGTACCGAAGCCGATGAAACAGACCCTCGACATTACGCCGCGACACGGCCAACAGGTCACCGATGCTAATCTGTGTGGCTCCTGTCACAACATTCTGTTACCAGTATTCAATAACGACGGGACTCCCCACACCTTGCGGACTGTCAACGGCCAGAAAATCCAAGCCAGCTACGAGCAGGCTACCGGCCTAGAGTGGGCCAACAGCGATTTTGCCAAGCCGGGGGAGAGTGTTCAGTCGTGTCAGGATTGCCACATGCCCACCCAACTCCACACGCTGAACGGTCAGACTTCGCAGACCCTCCCTCTCACCCCCATCAAGATCGCCAACATCGAAGACGCCACCTTCGCTCCCACGACGCACAGCCTGCCCTTGGAAGACCGCAAGCAGACGGACCGGGATAGCTTTTTCCGCCATTCCCTGCATGGCTTAAACCTTTTTTTGAATGAGATGTTCCAACAATTTCCCTTGTTGCTCGGGCTGCGGCAGATCGACTACCTGGTCACCAGCAAGGTGGAGCCAGCGTTGATCACTGGTCGGAACTCTATGCTCCATATGGCCAACCAAGAAACGGCCGACCTGAAGATCACCAGTCTGGAGGTCGCTCACGATAAGCGCTTGCGCGTCAAGGTGCTCGTGACGAACAAGACCGGCCACTCTCTGCCGTCTGGGGTAGGATTCCGCCGGTTGTTCCTGGAATTGGCGGTGAGGGATGTTGATGGGAAGGCGATATGGGCATCAGGGCTGACGGACAAACTGGGAGTGATCCTTGATGGCCTGACGGGCAAGCCGTTGCCGACGGAGAACGCCTACCTCAACCAGAGCAAGTTTCAACCACATTACCAACAGATTACCCAGGGCAACCAGGTGCAAATCTATGAAGAACTCATCACCGATTCGGCGGGCGAGCTTACCACCAGCTTCCTACGCCGTGTGCACATCGTCAAAGATAACCGCCTCAAGCCTAAAGGGTTCGATCCGCAGACGTTTACGAATAGCCCCTCTCCATATATCCAGGAGTTAGGGGAACTAGTGGGGAACGTCGCCGACGATCCGTACTATGCGAATCCCCTTTTAACCGGGGCTGACGAGATCGAGTATGTCATCACGTTCCCGCGAGACCAACTCGCTCACTTAGGTAAAGTGACAGTGGCGTTGTACAGTCAGTCGATCCCGCCATTTTATCTGCAGCAACTTTTCGCCGATGCCAGTGCTGGCCGGGCTGAAAAAGCGGATATTCAACGGCTCTATTATTTGACTAGTCATCTCAACACGGAGCTGCCCGCGGGCGAGGCTGGGATACAAAATTGGAAGCTGAAGGTCGCCGCGGTCTGTACCCAGGTGCAGTCACAAGAGGCCTGCCAGGGCTGAACGGTGCGGAGACGGCTCTTGGCCCTAATGAATTTTGACGAGTAAGATCAGCAATTGAGGTCCCTGGTGGCACGGGCTTCTAGCCTGTGCTGTGGACAGGCTGGAAGCCTGTCCCACCCTGTCCGGGTTGGCGGGCGCATTACCGTTTTTGTTCTCCCCTCGTGCCCAGGCTCTGCCTGCCTGCGGCCGCTCGTGCCGCGGCAGAGCCGCTCATCCCTTGCGGTCCCAGGCAGAGCCTGGGACCGAGAAGACCCTAAACCAGGAAGCAAGAGATTGGTACACACGACCCTAGCGCCTGTCCACCGTAGGGGCGAAGCATTTGCGTGTCAGGCTCCCCCACGGCGTTGGTCTATATGGAGC
>JACQEL010001016.1 GCA_016200595.1 Deltaproteobacteria bacterium | reverse complement strand
GTGTATGAACAGATCACCAACGTGGCGACCTTGCCTGGGATTGTCAAAGCCGCTTACGCCATGCCTGATGCCCACTGGGGCTACGGCTTTCCCATCGGTGGCGTCGCTGCCTTTGATCCGGAACATGGAGGGGTGATCTCCGCGGGCGGGGTTGGGTTTGACATCTCGTGTGCCGTGCGTGCCTTGCACACAGGATTAACCGTGAAAGAGATCGAGCCCCGTAAGGAGCGCTTGGCTGAGGCGCTGTTCCGCACGGTCCCGGCGGGGGTAGGCAGCCGAGGGCGCTTACGCTTAAACGAGACGGAGATGGACGCGATGCTCCGGGGTGGTGCGCGTTGGGCGGTCGAGCGCGGGTACGGCACTCTGGAAGATCTAGACCGCATCGAAGAGTACGGCTGTATGGCAGGGGCAGATCCGGACCAGGTTTCCGAGCACGCCAAGAAACGGCAGCGCGAAGAGGTGGGTACGCTGGGCTCGGGCAATCACTACCTGGAAGTGCAGGAAGTGACCGAGGTCTATAACTCGCGTATTGCCACTGCCTTTGGCATTCACCAGGGAGACATCCTGGTCAGCATCCACTGCGGCTCGCGCGGTCTTGGGCATCAGATCGGGACCGAGTTTCTCAAGCGGATGGCTCTTGTCGCTGCCGAGTACGGCATTGCCCTGCCGGACCGAGAACTGGCCTGCGCGCCGATCACTTCTCCCGTGGGCCAAGCTTATTTGGGAGCGATGCGTGCGGCTATCAACTGTGCCCTGGCCAATCGCCAAGTCATCACCCATCTGGTTCGCCAGGTCTTCGCCGAGATTCTGCCGCAGGGGCACTTACCGTTACTGTACGATGTCTCGCATAACACCTGCAAAATCGAAGAGCATGTTATTGACGGCAGGCGCCGGCGGCTCTTTGTCCATCGCAAAGGGGCGACGCGAGCCTTTGGGCCGGGCCATCCGGATATTCCGCCGGCGTTACGCGCCGCGGGCCAGCCCGTGCTGATTGGTGGCACGATGGGCACGGCGTCCTACATCCTGGCTGGGACTCAGGAAGGGATGTCGCTGGCCTTTGGTTCGGCCTGTCACGGGGCGGGGCGCAGTATGAGTCGGCATCAGGCCCTGAGGCAGTGGAAAGGGCGGGAGGTGATCGAGCACTTAGCCAGTCGTGGCATTCTCATCCGCAGCCCCTCCGCGCGCGGGGTGGCCGAGGAAGCGCCTGGTGCCTACAAGGATGTGCGTGCGGTGGTAGATGCGGCCGATCAGGCGAAGTTGGCGCACAAGGTGGCCCGGCTGGAACCGTTGGTGTGTATCAAGGGGTGAGACAGGCTGCTGGGATGAGGACCAATTGTTCACTGCGCTCACTGTCCATGTCGAATCTCCGCCGGAAACATGTCCCTTCTGACCAGCCACTTGCGCACTTCCTCCAGGACCGCCATGCCAACTGCAAAAGGAACGAGGAACAGCCAAACTTCGCTGCCAATCGGCGCTGTCCCTAAGAGGATATTCCCCCAGGCGGTGTAGTCGATCAGCAGAATGAGCGCGACTTCGAACACTACTCCCCACAGAATCAGGCGGTTGCCGCCAAGACCGCTTGAAAAAACAGAGCGGATGGGGCTGCGGCACAGGAACACGTTGACAATTTGCATCACAATGATGCCACTCAGACAGGCAGTAGTGGCTTTCAGATAGAGGGGATTGGTCGGGGTCAGCCTTTGGCCAAAAGTCAAAGCTGGCTGGTACAAGACAAAAAAGAATGCCGTCAGCGCGCCGGTCGCTTCGATCATGCCCAGAAACACATACGCGCGCAGCGCCAGACCCCAGTTTAACAGCCGCTCGGTTTGTGGCCGCGGCGGGCGCGCCATAACCTGGGGGTCGGGTTTTTCTACTCCCAGGCCCAGGGCGGTGAGCGAGTCAGTGCCCATGTCAATAGAGAGCACCTGGAGAGGCGTCAGCGGCAAGGGGATATTGCCCAGGGCAAACGCGAGGTAAGGAATCAATTCTGCAACATTATGCGTCAGAATATAGGTGAGAAACTTGCGAATATTGTCGAACACGGCGCGTCCTTCCTCGATGGCATTCACGATGCTAGCGAAGTTGTCGTCCAGCAGCACCATGTCGGCGGCCTCTCTGGCGACATCAGTACCGGCAATGCCCATAGCGATACCGATATGCGCGCTTTTGAGCGCTGGCGCGTCATTTACCCCATCTCCGGTAACCGCTACCACGTGTCCCTTTTGCTTGAGCGCCTGGACAATCGACATTTTCTGATCCGCACCGACCCGGGCGAAGATGATCTCTGGTGCGTCCAGCGCGAGCTGTAGCTGTGCGTCGGAAAAGCCGCGCAACCGTTCACCTGTGACTACCACCGGACTGTTCGACTGGACGAGCCCGATCTCCCGCGCAATCGCCTCGGCAGTACGCGGATGGTCGCCCGTGAGTATGATGACTTTGACCCCGGCCTCCTGGCACTTGCGCAGCGCCTCGGGCACTTCCGGGCGCGGCGGGTCCTCCAGGCCGGTGAGGCCGGTAAAAACAAGGTCTTGTTCTGGGGAGGTACGATCCCACTGGGATGGCAACGTCCGGTACGCGAACGCGAGGACACGCAGCCCTTGCGCAGCCATTGCTTCTTGGGCTTTGAATACTTTCTGGCGCTCGTCGTGGTCAAATGGGCGCACGGTCCCATCGACGAGCATCCCTGTGCACAGCGGGACCAGCGCCTCAGGCGCCCCTTTGGAATACAGTGTAGGACCTTCGGGCATGTCGTAGATCGTGGTGAGTCGCATCCGGCTGGCATCGAAGGGGATTTCGTCTACCAGGTGAGGCGCTTCATTTTCGGGCAGAACCTGCTGTGCCATTTCCACCAGGGCAATCTCCATGGGGTCACCTAAGAAGGTTGTCTGGCCCTGGTGGTTGTTTTCGCGCAGGTCATGACACAGGCGCGCCGCCCGGAAAAAAGGCTGGTAGTGAGCTCCTAGAGTTCTCTGCTGCCCATCTGTGAGAGGGCAAACAAAAGTTTCGCTCAAGAACAGTTGCCTGACCGTCATGCGATTCTGGGTCAACGTGCCCGTCTTATCGGTGCAAATGACCGTCGTGGAACCGAGTGTCTCAACTGAGGGAAGGTGGCGAATCAGGACCTTCCGCTTTGCCATGCGTTGGGTGGCCAGCACCAACGCCAAGGTGAGCGTCGGCAGGAGACCCTCCGGCACCATGGATACGATGAGGCCGATCGCAAAGATGAAGTCCTCCCAGAAGGGCAGGCCCATGGTCAAGCCGAAGCTGAAAAAGATGACCCCGATCAGGACAGCAAGGATCACGATCAACCGGCTCAACTGAGTGATTTCCTTGCGCAGCGGCGAGACAACCTCGGCGCTGGCTTGCGTGAGGCGAGCGATCTTGCCGAATTCGGTGCGCATGCCAGTGGCGAACACCACCGCCTTGGCTTGGCCAGAGACCACTGAGGTGCCGGCGAGTAACACGTTGCTGGCGTGTATCAGCTCCTCCTTTTCGGATGGCGCGGCGTTCCGTGGCTGTGGTACAGACTCTCCGGTGACAGTGGCGTTATCGACCTGGACACCGAAGGCTTCTATCAGGCGGCAGTCTGCAGGCACGTGCGCCCCTGGTTCCAGAAGGACGATGTCACCCGGTACCAGCTGCTCGACCAGCAGTTGGATAACCGTGTCGTCACGCCACACCTCGATACGCTGCGGCAGGAGTTCACGCAGCGCGGCAATCGTTCGTTCAACACGGTATTCTTGCCAGAGGGAGAACAGAGTGCTGATGAGGATCACTGCGATGATTGCATATCCCAACCTAGCCATCCCCTGGCCTGGCTCATTCCATTCCGCGAGGAACGCCAGGGCTGCAGCCACCCACAGGATCATGGAGAAAAAGCGGGTCAGTTCTTTGAGAAAACGCAGGAAGAGTGACTCGCGCGCGATCTCTTCCAGTCGGTTCAGGCCATATTCCCGGAGTCTGCGTGCGGCCTCGGCCGGCGACAGGCCGTGCACCGAGCTGCGCAAACTCGCAATGGCGTCCTCAGCCAAAAGCTGAGAGATCTTCATACGCTCCCTTTCCTGGCCAAGGTGGGGGCGGAGGTGATCTCGCCAAAGATGGGTGGAGCCTCCTCATTTACTCTCACCACGCTGTCACGATTAGTGATGATTCGCAAAGCTCTGGCTGACTGGCTGACTGGCTGACGAACCTTCACGATTAGCCTTCTGCTCTTCATGCTGCTTGCGGCACTCGGCGCACAAGCAGGCCTGGCGCAACGCCGCCCAGGGAAAACGTCTGCAGTGCCCGTCCGGCCATAACACGACTAATCCCTTTTGATCCAACACCACCAGACCTTCAGGCTCCGACTCTTTGAGGCTCTGCGGATGATGCTCCTGCGGAAGTGTGTGCATAATGTTCCCTCATCGGTGTGCAGCGATCATTGTCTCTTTAGTGTT
>JACQEL010001015.1 GCA_016200595.1 Deltaproteobacteria bacterium | reverse complement strand
TCGCACATGCCTACGCGCTTTTGGTACTATGCGCTAAAGAGTCTTAACCTTGGTGGACTCAATCGTGCGACAGCGATACCCGGTCTCAATCGAGAGGATGCCTACCAGGTTGAATTCGCACTCGTCCCCTTCAACGAACAGAGGCGCATCACCGACAAGCTCGACACGGTCCTCGCGCGGGTAGATGCCTGCCGCGAACGCCTCGACCGCGTCCCCGCCATCCTCAAACGCTTCCGCCAATCCGTCCTCGCCGCCGCCACCTCCGGCAAGCTGACGGAGGAGTGGAGGGACGCCAATCCGAGCAAGGTCGACGCGGCACAACTTGCTGAGAAGGTTCACAGCGCTCACGAGTCTGCGGGGGGGCACAAAGCTGGCAACGCTGCGCCACCGACAGAAGACGTACACGACCTGTCGGCTGACATGTTCCCCCACTGCTGGGCGCTGCTAACTCTCCGCGATCTCGTGCTGCCGGATCGTCCGATCACGTACGGTATCCTGAAGCCCGGGCCAGAGCTCGAAAGCGGCGTTCCCTACGTGCGTGTCGCTGATTTCCCGAACGAGAAATTGAACCTGAGCACGATCCGCCGGACTTCGCCGGAGATGGACCAAGAGTTCAAGCGTTCTCGTCTCAGAAACGGAGACTTGCTGCTGTCCATCCGCGGAACTGTCGGTCGGCTGATTGTTATTCCCGCGGAACTAGACGGCGCTAACATCACACAGGACTCTGCGCGTCTATCGATTCAGCCATCAGTCAATAGTGACTTCGTGTTGTGGTACCTCCGGTCTGATCTGGCTCAAGCGCGCATGAAGGGTGCAACCAAGGGTGTCGCAGTTCGCGGGATCAACATTGGCGACGTGCGAGCACTGCAAGTGCCTTTGCCGTCCCGGCAGGAGCAACACGAGATCGTTCGCCGCGTCGAATCCCTGTTCGCCTACACCGATCGTCTCGAAGCCCGCTACACTGCCGCCCGCGCCCAGGTCGAGCGCCTGACGCAAGCGCTGCTCGCCAAGGCCTTTCGCGGTGAACTCGTCCCACAAGACCCGAATGATGAACCCGCGTCGGTATTGTTGGAACGGATTCGCGCGCTCGGAGTAGGCCGGAATAAGCGGAGCGTTTCCGGCATCTGAGCCCGCCGGGAACGGCCTGCGGCCTTATCCCGGCCTACGACTACGATGAGAAAGAGGTAGTCGCGATGAAGAAGAAAGCCAACGACAGCAAAAGTAAGACGCCTGGAAAATTGACCGCCAAGGACTTCGGCGCGCTCATTGCCGAGATGCGCGGCCTCATCCAGTCCGCTCGCCACGTTCCTCGAATTGTGCAGAAGCCTTCTGCACAATTGCGCTCTGGTGAAAAACGGCAGAAGCCTTCTGCCAAATTGGCGTTGGCTGAGAAAAGTCAGAAGCCTTCTGACCAATTGGCCCTCAAAGAATACCAGCTCTACCTCCCGTCCAAGGAACTGCTCCGCCAAAAACTCCTTGATTGGACCCGCGATCAGAGGGACGGCGTGTGAGGTTGGAGAAGTTCTTCGAGAAGTTCGACCAATTCGCTACGCATTAGGTGGCAGACGGCGTGGTGGTCACTGAATGAGGGTCACGTCTGGCAATGCCACATTTATAAGAAAGAAAAAGAGCACGGCGTGATTGCAAAATTGCTCCCCATATCCCTGGGTTTTTCAAGAAATTGTGTTTTTCTTGTATGGGAGCTTCAGAACTTTCACGGTCGCCTCAAGCTGCTCGAACTCAGGATCTTTATGCACCAGCGTGGCGTCTCGCTCTTGCGCAAGCGCGGCAATCCAGGCATCGGCGACGGAAAGACGATGAGCGGCTTTGAGTTGCCCCGCAAGCACAGTGAGTGTTTCAGTTGATTCCACTCGCAACATAGGTAAAGCCGCCATTAACCGTAGACGCTCGTGGGCTTCCTCTTGCCCTCGCTCTTGGAGGCTGATGTAGTAGACTTCCATGAAGCTGATAAATGAAATAAGAAGGCTGACCTCGCCTCGCTTGGCTTGTTCCAGCAAGGCCTGGACGTCATCCGCCCCAGCTTCGTCCTCGATCAGGGTTAATAACGCCGAAGTATCAAGCACGTAGCGAGGTGGCGGTTGGCTCATTCCGTTCCCGGTCCTCTCGTCGCGACTCTAACAATTTTTCAACGAGATGCTCGTCTTTTCCTCTCCCACGTAAAGCCTGAACCGGATCCACCGGGGAACGGTCTTCCAGGTTCCCTTCGTCAAGATATGTGAGGATAACCTCAGTTCCATCCCGGGGAGTAAGCTCCGGTTGCGTAAAAATCAGCGTCCCATTCTTATAAATCGCTCGCACAACTTGTAATCTCATGATTGCGCCTCAGTCTCGTTTCGTAAGAGAAACCCTAGCATACATTGCCGACTATACCGATAGCTGGACGGTATGGAGAACGGCAATTGCTTCAGAACGGCTTAAAACCACGACTGGTCGCCGCTGGTCCGGACGCTGGAACTCGTAAGTCCAGATGTCGCCCCGGTTGATATCTACTCGTCCGGCCATACGCCTTCCTCCGCCCACCCGCTGAGGTCTGATTCCGCAGGCTGCGTGCCATAGGCGCGTCGGTAAGCCGTCGCGATCGTTGCCCGCCGCTTTTTACGCAGATAGTCTGCGACGGCCCGGCGGATCACAGCGGAACGCCCTTCATGCTTAACCTCTTCGTCGTTGTCGAGTTTCTCCAGGAGGCGTTCATCGAAAGTGATTTGGATTGCTTTCATGTGTATATTCTATGTGGATAGACTATCTACATCAAGATTGCAAAGGAAGACGACAATAGGGTACCCGACTTTAGCGAGAAAGAAGGTAGGCCGGAATAAGCGGAGCGTTTCCGGCAGAGATGAGGCACGCCGGGAACGGCCTGCGGCCTTATCCCGGCCTACAATTGAGAAAACTGCGGATGGGTTTCAATGAAGTGTTCGACCTGAGCTCGCTCTTCATTAGTCAGAGTCAACGGGAACTTTACGTGACTGCGTCGCCAGCGTGTGAGCCACTGTTGGCCTAAGAGTCGCGGAGCGAGGGGATGCTCTCCAGCTCCTGTGGCTCTGGTGAAAGCAATAGTGGTCGTTGACTTCGGCCCGGTCCCGACCCCTTCCGCAACAAAAAACCCAGCGGTCAGCAGCGCCACTCGCACGGCAGTCGCCGCTGAGTAGGTGTAGAGTTCGGCTGATTTTGATGCGCAGCGCTGAAAAATGCGTGAAAAAATCTCGGCGGTCCACAGCGCGGAGTCGGTTTTGGCGGAGAACAGGTCGTAGAAAATAAGATCGGGAATTGTCGCTGATTCAATCCAATCGCGGAAATCTCCCTTGAGCAGTTCCCATTGGAGTAGGCGCGAAACGTGTTCCCACTTGCCGTCTTTAAGAATCTTGACGGGGGCTGCGTGCCGCAGGTGAGGGAACCAGCCCGGATTTTTCGCGGCGAGGGTCAGCGGATCGAGGTCCCGTTCAAAACTCACCAGACGCACAGGGCGCAGGGCGCTTTCACCTCTCGCGGCATAACATCTGTCAAAACAGTGAATGGCGGCCATGGCATTGAAGGTCGCACCGAGTCCGACGTCCCAAATCACTAGCTCGTCTGCCGGGGCTGGTTGCTCCACTAGGCGCGCGGCGAGACACGACTGCTCGACGTAGAGTTTATTGGCTTCCTCATTGGGGGCATTCACCGAGTGCAGCACCTCTCCCGAGCTCAGTTGGCGAATGCTAACAAAGCCCTGAGCCGACCGGTGAATTTCGTAATCGCCCAAACGGGCGGGCTGAGCGGGCTGGGCTTTTCTTGGCGGGTGACTCGGGTTATCTTCATCGCTGCGCACCAGTTCGATGCGTTTCTTCTCGTAGTAGGAGAGGAAGTCATCACACAAAATGCTGTCCCTCATTTCCCGCATCAGGCGGTGATAGAAAGTCAGGTTGTGTATGCACAGCAGGTGCCATCCTAAGAACTCATCTGCTTTGACTAGATGGTGAAGGTAGGCCCGCGAGTAATGTCGGCAGGTCTGGCAATCGCACTGAGCGTCAACCGTATCCTCGGCAAATCTGTACACGGAGCGGCGTAACTGCAGTTTTCCCTGCGACGTAAAGGCGACTCCTTGTCGTGCCAGTCGCGAGGGAATAATACAGTCGAACATATCGATCCCACGGTGCACGCTCTCAAGTAGATCGATTGGCATCCCCACGCCCATCAGGTAACGAGGGAGATTGTTGGGCAGATGTTCGGTGACGAGACCCGTCATCTCGTAGCGCTCACTATGAGTTTCGCCTACGGCTAGGCCGCCAATGGCGAGGCCATCAAAGGGGAGCTCGCTTAAAAACGCGGCACTCTGCTTTCTGAGTTCGTGATGGCAGGCGCCCTGCACGATGCCAAACAGCGCTTGGAGCGAGGCGCCCCTAGCCCGCAGGGAGCGTTCGGCCCAACGATGCGTGAGTTCCATAGCCGCCTGTGCTTGCGCATACGGAGCAGTAGAGGGGATGCACTGGTCGAGCACCATCATGATGTCGCTGCTGATCGCTTGCTGCATGGCGATGCTCGATTCAGGCGAGAGGAGGTACGCTTTCCCGTCCACATAACTGTGAAACCGGGCGCCGTCTTCGTTCAGTGCTCTGGAGTGCGGCAGCGAAAAGATCTGAAAGCCACCGGAGTCGGTCAGCACCGGGCCATCCCAATTCATGAAACGGTGGATGCTACCGAAGCGCTGAAAGACTTCAGGTCCAGGACGAAGCAGCAGGTGATAGGCGTTGGCCAGCAGCACGCGCGTCCCGCTCAGTTTGAGACTCTCCACCGTTTGGGCTTTGACCGTTGCTTGGGTGCCGACCGGCATGAAGATCGGAGTTTGCACCTCACCATGAAGAGTCTGCAATGTCGCGGCGCGCGCTTTGGAGTCGCTGGCCTCCCGTTGTACGGTGAAAGGTAAGCGAGTTTTCAGGAGGTGGGAGTCTTTTCTCGCTACAGACATTTCAGGAGCGGAGGAATAATTCGCCATCTGGCCTTCTTTCTCAACACGCAACAGGGTCTCGTGCATTCAACATCGATACCTTCCTTACCGAAAACTGTGTTCCAGTAAGAATCCCTGATATTTTCAGTAGAGACCTACATTATCATCGGCCCCAGCGAACGCGCGAGGGTAGCGCGTTGGTGGATACAACTCCGATAGGAACTCTCGACGCATAGTCACGGTACGCGATATACTCACTAGGTCATCTGCTGTGGTTATGAGCAGCACCGAAGGGAAATGTATGACGTATGATGTGATCCTCAGAAAGCAACAGAATAAGTACATCGCCCGTGTGCGCGATTGGCCCGAGGTGATGATTGAGGAGGAGACTCGTGAAGCGGCGCTGACGCGGATCAAGCAACACCTCATTGCCTATCTGAGCCAGACGCCGGAGGTCGTCTCCATTGAGCTTGAGCCGGTCGAGGCGACAGAGAATCCCTGGTTACAGTTTGCCGGGATGTGGGCCGACGATCCAACGTGGGACGACTTTGTGACGGAGGTGGCTACCTACCGTCAGGAGATGGATAAGGCGGATGCTGAGGCATGACTGTGTTATATCTCCTCGATACCGACCATCTCACGCTCCTCCAACGCAACCATCCTGCGGTCATCGCTCGTTTTACTGCCTTGGTAGTGCGAGACTTGACCTCTCTATCCGAACCTTGTTATCTACAAGGTTGTAAAAAGGAGGAGGAAAACAATGGCCATAGAACAGACCCCTGTACAGTACCGTTTTGATCACCGGCATCTCATTGTTGACGATGTGCCCAAAACTGTCGCCTTTTATGAGGGAGCGTTAGGGGCCAAAAAGGTCCAGGAATCGGAATTTCGCGGAGTGCCGGTCGTACGGATGGACTTGCATGGCACGCCGGTGAACATCTCTGGTCAGCTCCATAAGGGCGTGGGGGATCACATCGGATTGGCAGTCGACGATTTTGACGCAGCCATAGCCGACTTACGCTCCCGCGGAGTAGAATTCATCACCGAGCCGACTGATTTAGGCTTCGCCAAGTTTGCCTTCATCAAAGATGCTGCCGGCACCACCCTTGAAGTGCTATACCGGGCCCCGCGTTAAGCCTCAGGCAACCGGCGCTTGCCGTCGTGTCGTTGGGAGGAGCTGCTGTCCGCACTTTCTACAAGGAGAGAGCAAATGACTCAAGAAATCGTGGTTGATCTGGCAAAGGTTCCGTGGGACTCCATGCAGGGGAAAAACGGGGTCACCTACAGGACACAGATGGGCCTTGACGGCAGCGAGGGACCCGAACTCGTGCGCCTGCGCGCGGTCGGACATTACAGCGATCCGCAT
>JACQEL010001014.1 GCA_016200595.1 Deltaproteobacteria bacterium | reverse complement strand
TCATTTAGAAAAGAAGAAATCCTTGATCGGTTGACGGCAGAGAAGAAATCGCGTTAGAAGAAGGGAGATCATCATGAAGGTGCTGTTCGAAAAGAAGGGCCCCATTGCTTACGTCACCATTAATCGGCCGGAGCGGCTCAATGCCTGTGACTTCGAGACCTATGAGACGCTGGCGCAGATCTGGCGTGAATTTCGCGACGATGCCACGCTGCGCGTCGGGATCATCACCGGCGCCGGCGAGCGAGCCTTCTGCGCCGGCAGCGATGTCAAAACGAACTATGTCGAGCGACCAGCCGAAGAACCGCAGAACAAACTTTTTCCCTTGCTGTTCGAGCTTTATAAACCGATTATCGCCGCCATCAACGGTCACGCCAACGGCGGTGGCTTAGAGCAAGCCCTGTGCTGTGACATCCGCGTGGCCGCCGAGCATGCGCAGTTTGGCCTCGGTGAGGTGCGCCTGGGCTGGCTGCCAGGGGCGGGCGGCACGCAACGTTTGCCACGCTTAATTCCTTTAGGTCGGGCGTTGGAGATGCTCTATACCGGGAATCGTATTGGCGCCCAGGAGGCACTGCGTCTGGGGCTGGTCGATCATGTAGTTCCTATGAGTCAACTGATGAGTAAATGTGAAGAGATTGCTACCGAGATTTGCAAAAGTGCTCCCCTCGCCGTGCAGCGTATTAAGCAAGCCGCTTTGCGTGGTCTCGACCTGCCCCTTGCCGACGGACTCAAACTGGAGCGTGAACTGTACAGTTGGTTACAAGGAACTGAAGACGCGCGCGAAGGCGCTCGGGCTTTCGCCGAAAAACGGCCGCCGCAGTGGAAGGGGAAGTAAAAAGGCTATTAGCTAACAGCTATTAGCTGTTAGCTGTTAGCTGTTAGCCAGACCAGAAAAATTTAGGGGCTGAGCTAAAACCGAACGCTACACGTTCAAAGTTAGATGAATCCTTGTCTTTTTTGGCTAAAAGCTAATCGCTAAAAGCTAAAGGCTTGCGGAGGAGTCATGTCACAATCAGCTATAAACCAAGATGAAGCAATTCACCGCGCTGCCCAGACTCTGCTCTCGGCCCGTTATGTGATGGCACTCACCGGCGCGGGTATCTCGGTCGAGAGCGGTATTCCGCCGTTTCGCGGACCAGGAGGACTGTGGACCAAGTATGGCGAGCCACCGATGAACGGCTACCAAATCTTTCTGCAAGACCCGAAGAAAGCCTGGGAAGAGCGGCTCTCGCCGAAAGGCCCCAGTAAAATCATTTGGGAGACCCTGGGCACGGCTGAGCCTAATCTCGGGCATTCGGCTTTCGTCGAGTTGGAAAACATGGGGATTTTGCGCGGCTTGATCACCCAGAACGTGGATAATCTGCACCGTCGTGCCGGCAGTCGCAATCTGGTCGAGATCCATGGCAACTACACCCTGATCCGTTGCATCGAATGCAATTCCCGCTTTCCGGCAGCCGAGGTTCCTTTGCACAAGCTCCCACCACACTGTCCCCAGTGCGCGGGTATCCTCAAGAGCGATACCGTCTCGTTCGGCGAGCCCATCCCGCCTGACGCCTTGGAGAAATGCTTCAGCGAGACCCAGTTGTGTGACTGCTTCATTGTGGCGGGCACCTCGGCCACGGTGTACCCGGCCGCTTCGTTCCCGCTGGCGGTGCGCGAGAAAGGCGGCGCTCTCATTGAGGTCAACCTCTACGAGAGCGAGATTACCCCGCTGTGTACGCTCAGCCTGCGGGGATCGTCTGCCGAAATCTTGCCCAAGCTCGTGCAAGCGACAAAGGAACTGCGACAATGAAAAAATGGTTCGCGCTCTCGGCTATCGGTCGCGACCGGCCCGGCATCGTCGCCGATCTCGCTGAGCTGATTTACGAGTGTGACTGCAACCTGGAAGACTCGAGCATGACGATCCTGGGCGGCGAGTTTGCTGTGCTCTTACTCCTTTCCGGTCAAGGTACAGAGACCGAGCGGCTGCTCTCCACAGCCTGCAAACGCTTGGAGTGGGAGAAGCGCTTGACCGTATTCTTCCGCCCACTTGAAGGCGAACCCACGCGTTACGGCGCTGGAGAACGGACTATCCTCTACCAGTTGCAAGCAACTGGCGTAGACAAGGCGGGGATTGTCGCGCGGGTGGCTCGCTGTCTGGCTGATCACGGCATCAACATCATTCAAATGCAAACTCACTCCCGGCCCGAGCCCGGCAGCGGGACGGCAATTTATACTATGCAGATTGACATGGACGTGCCGGCCCAGGTTGGTATTCCTGCCCTGCGTGAGCGCTTGGAACGGATTGCTGACGAACTGCATATCCATATCGATCTGATAGAGGTCAAGTAGACAGGCAGTGATTAACGCTCTGGAGAAATCGCAATTTTGCTAGATTCCATGCGGGTTACAGCGATTTTTGCCTTGTCTGATTATGCCATAGAGTGATAACGAGCGATAGGCAGCAATAACGCCTTTTACGTCGTGTACCTGCTACAAAACTGCTACCTAATTTTTTCATCCAGATTGTGATTATGGTCCGTACTACGGTGGACTTTCCCGTTCCCTGTGAGCGTGACAACCCGGTCGTGCGGTGTCGGGGTCATGGAAACAACGCTTATAGCAGGGACGCATTTTTTTGCTCGCTTGATAGTGGTCTCGCCTGTGTTGTATAGCTGTACCAATTTGTCCCATTAAAGGAGGGCTGTATGGGAAGTGCAGTTCGAGTCAGACTGGTTGTGGTGCTTAGCCTGAGCCTCTTGGTGGTAGGGACCCCGCAGGCAGGGGCGCAGACGGTGGGGCGCCGGTCCTGTATCGGGCTCCACGCCTGTGACGGCAACACCGGAGATGTAGGCACGAAGTCGTGCCTGGGGGAGGAGGCCTGCTTTACCAACAGCGGGCGGATTCACAACCACGCCTGCCTGGAGTTTAGAGCCTGCAGTGGCAATACCGGAGATGTCGCCAACCAATCCTGCCAGGGGGAGGACGCCTGCAATAGCAAGACCGAAGATGTCGGCACGCACTCGTGCATCGGGCTTGACGCTTGCGTGGCACTCCAAGGGGACGTCGGGAATAACTCCTGCCGTGGGGATGATGCCTGCCACCAAACCACTGGGGATGTCGGCACTGGCTCGTGTCACGGGGGTGGTGCCTGCAATCGGGCTAGCGGGAATGTCGCCAACAAAGCTTGCCGTGGGGCTAGTGCCTGCACTTCCAACGTCGGAGAGATCGGTACCAGTTCCTGTCAGGGGATCGATGCCTGCTTCTTCAACCAAGCCTCAGTGGGCACCGGTTCCTGCATCGGAGAAAGAGCCTGCGAAAGCAACACCGGGACCATTGGCAACAATGCCTGTAAAGGCGACCGGGCTTGCAGTCACAACTCCTCCCCCAGAGGGCCGGGCGAGTGTAATGGCCCGCCGGTCGGGGGCAAAGGCGTGTGTGAGCCCTAAGGCGAGTCGCAGTAAGAGACCAGCCGCAAGGGCAGGATACCGTTCCTGCCCCATTCACACCCTCAGGTACTTGTTCGCCGCCAGTTAAGCCCAGTTTCTCGCCGGAGACCGTTTTCCCGCGTTCTGAGCGTGTTGGCCATGTAAATACGCGGTCAGGACTCGCTTATACGGCTAAAGTCTCGAAAGAGACCCGTCTCTTGAATTTCCCCGTCTTTTTCTCGCAGAGCCCGTATCACGGCGAGTGCGTGGCTCTGACCGTGCAGCTAATAGCTTTTGACAAACAAATTCGGGAATGCCATCAGCGTAGAGACGCGACATGTCGCGTCTCTACAAGTCCACGATTACCGGTTTTGCACGTCAAAATTCATTAGGTTCCCTCTCCCCTTGTGGGCGAGGGACAGGGTGAGGGGGCTACCCCGGCACGGGAGACGTGCGCACAGCGCACGCTACTAGCACTGATTCCTCCCTAGAGAGATTAATTCTTCACGACTTCACCAGCGAGCCCTTGTCCTCTCGGACAACTTGAGTCAAATTTGAGGTATGCCTTCTATCTCAACCAATCGTCCGCTCTCGCGGGTGGCAAGTGGGGGGTTCTTGCTGGCTGTCCTTGCCGGATTTGCCTTGTGGCTGGCAGGAACTGGTTATCGTCTGCAGTGGTGGGACCTGCGGCCTGCCTTTACGATCCTGAGATGGGCTGCCTATGGTGGGCTTGCGGCAGCCGTGCTCTCGCTGCTTGGCATGATCCTGACCCGACCGAGTGGCTCCCGACGCGGGTTCCCCTTTGCCCTAGTTGGGTTGGTCATCGGTCTCATTATCGCAGGGGTTCCCTGGCAGTGGTGGCGCAAGGCTCAGCGCGTGCCCCCGATCCATGACATTACCACCGACACTGAAACACCCCCCACCTTTGTGGCGATCCTCCCGCTCCGAGCAAATGCGCCCAATCCTGCCGACTACGGCG
>JACQEL010000031.1 GCA_016200595.1 Deltaproteobacteria bacterium | reverse complement strand
AGGATAGAGGTCCTAGTTTGCGCGTTACTATGGGACCAGGAGAGCCCCTTGTTCGGGCCTCGCTGGGACTAGAGAAGAAGAGGATTAGTGTTGCGGATTGTTCTTGCCGACGATCATTCTCTTTTCCGTGAGATGCTCACGGAGTTGTTACGTAGTAAAACAGAGAGCTACAAAGTCAGCGGAGAGGCCAGAGATGGGGCCGAGGCTCTCGCGCTCGTTGCTTACCATCAGCCCGACCTCTTACTCTTAGACTATCAAATGCCCCACGTCAGCCGTTTATCGACGTTCTGTCAGGAGGTCATACAACGAAGTCCGGCTACCCGCATCCTCATTGTCAGTGGCCATATAGGAGAAAAAATCGCTCTGGAGGCGGCCATTGGCGGGGCGCGTGGATATATTTTGAAAGGCGCGTCTATTGCTGACCTTCTCAGTGCTATTACCACTATTCAGGAGGGGGGAGTGTGGGTGGACCCGCAGCTTCCGAAACAAGTGTTTCACACTTTTCTGAATCAGGGCGGAAAGGCCACTGAGAACTTGGGGCAGCTCAGTCGGCAAGAGCTGCAAGTCCTCTCCCTAGTATCGCAAGGGATGAATAACAAAGAAATCAGCGCCCGCCTCTACATCAGCCGGAAAACCGTCAAGAACCATCTGACACACATCTTTGCTAAGCTAGGGGTGACTAACCGCCGACAGGCGGCCCTGGCGTTTCTTCCTGAGAAGGAGAGTATTGATCAGTGAGCGGCGCTTAGGTGTGTTTGAGGCCGGTAGCGAAGACGTAAGTCTCAGCTGATCCCTTGCGTGTGGCCTCAGGCCTGGTGGTTTTGACTGTAGTGAAGGTGGCACGCAGCTCCGCGAGCACCTGCTTATGTTCCGCTCCCATAAAGACCTTGAGGAGCAGTGTTCCCCCTGGCCGCAAAAGGGTCCTGGCGTACACTAGGGCTGCGCGACACAGCTCCATCGCCCTGGCCTCATCAACTTCTTTGATCCCACTAAGTTTGGGTGCCATATCAGAAAGCACGACATCGGCGGGACCGCCCAGCACTGCACGTATCTTATCCTGCTGCGCGGCATCGGTGGCATCTCCCTGCAACAAAACGACGTGAGCCTGAGGGAGGGGGTCAAGCGCGACCAAGTCGATACCGATGACCTTGCCCGCGTTGCCCACCAGCTCAGCCGCAACCTGTACCCACCCGCCAGGCCACGAGCCCAACTCGACTCTGATAGAAAGCGTCCTTGCGCTCGTACACACTTCATCCTGACGTGAAAGCTAAAACGTAAGGCATAAAACGTAAAGAGTAAAACGTAAGTAAGAAGGAGGGAGAGGGGTTACTGTTACATTCTGCTTTCCATTACGCGTTACGTTTTGGTTTTCATTACGCATTACGTTTTATTCTTTATTCCTCATATCCCCCGCGGGCGTATATACCGTTGATAGACTTTCGGCAGTTCGGTTGGCAGCGACGCGACATCTTCGAGCACGAGATAGCGGGAAGGCTCACACATCTCCCGCAGGTAGTCATGGCCTGCCTTATCTATAGTCAGGCAAAACGTCAGTACGCCGGCGCGGTCGGCTTCGCGCAGCGCCATCATCGTGTCGCGGATGCCGTACGTAATCGAGCGACGGTCCGCGCCGTAATCCATGTCTTGCGGGAACCCGTCGCTGAGGAGCACGAGGAGTTTTACGCGGCAGGCGAGGTCTTTCAGTTTCTCCAGCGAATGACGCAAAGCCGCGCCCATCCGCGTTGAGCGTTTAGGGGCAATAGCGCCGATGCGTCCCTTCACCGTGGGAGACAGCACCTCGGCAAATGATTTGACGTGATAGAACTCGACATTGTCCTTGCCCTGGCCAGAGAAGCCGTAGATAGCGTAAGAGTCGCCAATCTCCTCCAGCGCCTCAGCCATCAGCACCAGGGCTTCCTTACTGACATCAATGATCCGACGAGGTGTGGATTGAGGCGGGGCTGGCCGTTTCTTCCACATTGCCAACCAATCGTCCCGGTCTTCCTCTGTATACTGCCGCACGACCGGCACAATCGGCTCGTCAGTTGAGGCACTCATATCCAACAAGAACAGCGCGGCCACATCGCGTTCGGTCTGCCGCCGCGTGGTATAGAGCTTCGGCGAAGGGGAGACCCGCGCCCGCAGATCGCTGGCCGCGGTGACGACGGCGTTGAGATCGAACTCCTCACCATCTTCCAGGCCGCGCACGAGCTTGTACTGTTCCGGACGAATACGCTGAAACTCGTGTTTCACCGCCGGCCTGAGGGTCGCGTAGTCATTCAGGGTTTTGGCGAAATACTCACCCGCGTCGCCTGAGAGGACAATTTCGCGCAAGCGACACCAGCGTGAACGATAATCGGCGATCTGATAGTCCCACTCGTCATAAAAAAAGGTGAGCCCTTCCTCACGCTCACGTCGCCGTTGTCCGTTGGTAACCGTAGGGCTATCTTCGAGCGACAGGGGTGCACGCTCGCCGCCGCTCGGCAGCTTGCCCATCAGGTCGCTGATATACAGCCCCTGCGGGGTAATGGTGTCTGGCTTGCCTTGACGAATTTGCAGGTCTACTCCGGCTTCAAGTAACGCCTTTAATTCTTCGGGCGACAGCGGAGTGCCACCTTCACCGTCGTCTGCCTCCGGGTCCAGTTCTAACTGGGGTAACTCGGGTGCATCCGGCGGAGGTGGGCTGTCATCCATCTCCGGGTCGATCAGCGCGTCACCGGTGACCTTGTCGAAGACAATCGAGCCGAACGCCGCAGGATCACGGGTTTGTCGCGCGGCGGCTAAGGAGGACAGCAGGCGTAAGTAGAGCTCTCCCGCCAAGAGAGCTGACTCCTGCACGGTGGAGTGTCGTTGAGGCGGCCACTGCAGTCCAGAAACAAGCGAGACCAAAAAATCAGGGAGCAGGGAAGGGAGGGTGAGCGAGTCCGCCCAGCGCAGGTCCTCACGCAGACCGCGGTACGCCTCGCCAATGTTAGTACTCACCCTTTGTGTTTCGAGCAGGAGAAATAGCGCCTCCACTACGTCGGGATGCGGGAAGCGGTGAAAATAATCCGGCAACCCGCCGGTCGGATCGTCCGCCTCGCCGAGGAGTTGACGCAGCGTGAGGGGCAAGCGCGGCCACAAGGCGCCGAGAGAAAAGTCATACGTGCCGAACTCACGCCGCCCTGCCTGTTGCACGGCCAGCACTCGAAGCAAGCGGAAATTCTCTTCATAAGTGGAAAACAGATCCACGCGTGCCGGCAGCGGCAACTCGTCGCTGTACGTCGGGAAATCTTCTAAGGGTGGCGGATAGGAAAATCCTTCCTGGCGGCGAATCCCCACCGTGGTGCCAGAGAGCATGTGGATATACTTGCGCAGTAGTTCTTGCACCTCGTCCAAGTCCACGCCCGGTGAGGACTGGTGGAGCACTTTCTCACTGGTGCGCGACTCCAGCGCGAAGAAGGCTACCCCGGCAGCGGGGTTGTCGCGAGCGATTTTTAGCCCTTTGCTCAGCCAGTTTGTCAGTCCGTGCTCGTCAGTTTCTTCCCACACGCGCGGCAAGGCCCGCAGCAAAGAAGGAACACCGGTAGGAAATGCCCGCGCCAAGGCGACCAATTGCGTTCGCAATGCCGGTCGTCGCTCCAATTCGACGGCTTTCAGGAGCGGGACAAGCAGGGGAACGAGAGACGGCACAGCGACAGGACCGGTGCGGAGCACGGGTGCCAATACGGCCAGGAGGAAAGCGCGTAACTCTGGCGATTGCCTAGCTAGGACAGGCGGAAGAGCGAAAAAACTTTCCTCTGCCGCTTTGGCCGAGAGCGCGGCCGCCGCCTGACAATCATGCAAAAGTGACAATCGCTCGAGTCCTGTCAGCGTAGCAAATCCCACAGGCAGTTTGGCATAGAATGTCCATGGACCGGAATCTTGCACGAGCAACCCCAACTTTGCCCATTCCGCCATTTCTGCACCCGAGAGCACAGGCAAAGCGACTGGGGCGGCGTCAAAGTAAGCCACCGCCAAAAACTCACCTTTCCAGCCTTTGGCGCCGAGCAGCGCACTGCCGTGGGTTGCCCAGGCACGTAGTCGCTGCGGCAGGGGCTCGGGCAGGGTGGTGAGCAGCGGTGCAGAGGTTTGCAAGAATTGTGTCCCCAGGCGGCGCGAGACCTTGAGGGTATCACGCCCAATCGCGGCCCACTCCTCTGCTAAGGACAGCCCCAGACGAGCCAAAGCGTGCGGATCAATAGCGAAGTAGGCGGCCGCGCCGTCACGTGAAGATGGCTCTTCGGCAGCGAGGTCTTCCCCAATCTTCACCCAACGTGAAAATGCTTTCGGCCCGAACGCCTGCCAGGCGGCGGGAGCGGTCCGGCAAAACGCTTGCGCCAAAGTCAGCGAGATGACAGCCAGACGATCCCCAGTATTCAGGATCATCTCGCGCGGTCGGGAGCCCACAGCTTCCAAAGCGGCCAACAAAACCTGCCCGGCCGCATCTCCCAGCAAGTGGCGATTATCGAACCAGAGATGACGAAGGGAAGGCATCAAATGAGTGATGAGTGATGAGTGATGAGTGATGAGTCAAGAAGGCAAAAAGTAGGGGATAGAGAGCCGGATGAACAACTCATTATTCGTTATTCAAATACTTGTGTGCTCATTACTCGTTACTCATTACTTGTTACTTAAATATATGTAAGCCACTGGCTGTACTTCCGGTCCTTGCCTTTGGTGATGGCAAAGAAGCGCTCTTGCAGGGCACGGGTGACTTCACCGGGGACAGTGCCGCGAATGTGACGGTCGTCTACTTCACGGATCGGGGTCACTTCCGCGGCAGTACCGGTAAAGAAGGCCTCGTCGGCCAGATACACCTCGTCGCGGGTGATGCGCTCTTCTGCCAATGAGGACCCCATATCGCGGAGTAGAGAGACGATCGCGTCGCGGGTAATGCCAGGCAAAATTGAGGAAGAGAGGGGAGGAGTCTTCACCTTCCCGCGACGGACGATGAAGAGATTCTCGCCCGGACCTTCAGCAACGTACCCGTCGGTATCAAGCAGTAACGCTTCGTCATAGCCCAGATCCCACACTTCCTTGCCCGCGAGAATTGAGTTGAGGTAAGTGCCTACGGCCTTGGCTTTGGTCATCAGAGTATTGACGTGGAAACGTTGGAAAGAGGAGGTCTTCACCCGGATGCCGTTTTTCAGCCCCTCCTCTCCGAGATACGCGCCCCAGGACCAGGCAGCGATTGCGACACGGATAGGGTTCGTGCGGGCATGCAGGCCGCGTTCCCCTTCGCCGATGAAGACCAGCGGTCGGATGTAGCACTCTTTCAACTGATTGGCGCGGACCGTATCGATGCACGCTTGCATGACCTGTGCGGGAGAAAACGGAATCTTCAAGCCGAGAATGTGAGCGGAGTCAAACAGGCGGTCGATGTGCTCGACCAAACGGAAGATGGCAGAACGGCCGTCCTCGCAAGCGTAGCAGCGGATTCCCTCGAATACGCCAACGCCGTAGTGCAGAGTATGAGTGAGGACATGTACCTGGGCTTCGTTCCAGGGCACCAACGTGCCGTCCATCCAGATCTTGCCGTTCTCCACAAATGCCTCCTTCGCCAGAGTACTCTGCAAATCAGAACCCCCAGGTAAAGTCAACCCGAGGTGAGAAGCAAGATAGCGAGAACGGGCAAAGAGAGTGTAGGGAGACGGTGTGCTGCACGGGTCCCAACTTAAGAACAAAAGAGGGGCTTTTCTCACTTAGCGCCCTGCCGGACAGGTTCCTTCCCCGTTGACGGGGAAGGTCAGGATGGGGTCAGAGGCCGTGGCACCGCCGCAGCTGGCCCTCACCCTAGCCCTCTCCCAGCGGGAGAGGGAAAAAAAGGGGCAACTTTCCCAGCGGGAGAGGGAGGTAAAGCTGTGGCGCTGGTCTTCGGGCCGGAGAACGGAGCGATCAGCGAAAAGTTGGTCTACGAAGCCGCCCGCGAAGCGCCCGCCAAGAGTTATTCTCACCTCTACGTTATCGGCTTTGCCATTCAACCCAATGCTCGCAACCTCGTCGAGGCTTGCGAGGCCGCGGTAGGCATCCCTGCAACGTATGTGCAGGCGACCCCTGACCTGATGATGGGCGATCTCCTCAAAAACATGCGCTCAAGCCGGATTTTTAGCGTCTGTGGTCTTCCTGAGATAAAGATTCACAAAGCGAAGCCAACGGACAAAGGTGAACCGCTGATGTATCAGGTTGAGCTGCTGGGGCTCGACGTGTTCGACCCGGTGATAATGGAGACAGACCACCGTACAGGGGATGATGTGCCAGCGTGGTTTCTAGATACGGATTACAACGGCCTGTGTTTCCACGTTAGCCAAGCCTTTTTCCCGCGCACTAGCGCATGGGACAAGCGGAAGCGAGCGTTGCAGGGAACCCACGAAGAGAGCGTCTGGGACCATTTGGCGGGAACGAAGAGCGCCCCGTTCGAGGCGGGCAAGCATGGGCAAGGTGCGGTGAAAGTGATTGACGACCGCGGCAATGAGTTGCTAGTGGTGAAAAGCCTCGCAAGCTGAGAAAAATTCTTTGCCCTTCGACTTCCCCTTCGACAGGCTCAGGGTACGCTCAGGACGAACGGCTAACAGCGCGACTGAAAGTATGATTTAAGAGTGATTGGCAAAGTCGTCATCCGTCGGTTCAAGCGCTTTGACGAGGTGACGTTTGACCTGCCTGGTCATGTTGTACTCGCAGGTCCGAACAACACCGGTAAGACCACTGTCCTCCAGGCGATTGCCGCCTGGGGGTTGGCTTTTGACCGTTGGAGACGGTTGAACGATTTCCAGCGTCACGGTGGCGCATACACAAAGGCGCCAATTACCCGACAAACGTTTTCCGCCGTGCCGCTCCGCGCTTTTGATCTACTCTGGCGGGAAAGGACGTATACAGGACCAATTGAGGTCGAAATTCACAGCACTCAGGGGTGGACCATCACGATAGAGTTCATTGCCGACAGTACAGAACAGATCTATGTCCGTCCGAAACCGAATGCTGATCCTACAACTGTCCGCAACGCCATCCTCAGGCCGGTCTTCGTGCCGCCTATGACGGGTTTGAGTACGGATGAACCCGTGCACCAACTGCCGAAGATTGACCAATTGCTCGGCCAAGCGAAACCAGGAGAGGTCATCCGCAATCTCCTCTTGCAAGCGCATTCCGATATTGCCTGGGAGGCGCTCCAAGCTTCAATCAAACGGCTCTTCGGCTACGAGTTGCTTCCTCCCAACACAGATGGTCCCGATATTCTGGCCGAGTACACCACCCAGCCAGGTGGGATACGACTGGATATTGCCAGCGCCGGAAGCGGGTTTCAGCAAGTCCTGATGCTGCTCACATTTCTCAATACCCACCCTGCGTCGGTCTTACTTCTCGACGAACCAGATGCTCACCTTCACGTCATTCTGCAAGATGCCATCTACGGCGAACTGAGGGCTGTGGCCGCCAAGCAGCAATCGCAGTTGATCATCGCTACCCACTCTGAAGTGATTATCAACTCGGTCGAGCCTCGCGAACTGTGTGTGATGCTCCATCAGCCACGTATGCTCGCTGACTCTGAAGACCGCGAACGATTGATTAAGTCGCTCGGTGCCTTATCGAACGAAGACATTATGCTGGCAATGGACGCGCCAGGGGTGCTCTATCTTGAGGACTATACCGATCTTGAGATTTTACGTGCATGGGCAAAGACGCTCGCACATCCAGCCTACGAACTCCTAACAACGCGCCTGTTCTGGAAGAAAACTGTCTTTCAGCCAAGAGCAGGCGCAGCCGGTATTGCGGCGCGTGAGCATTACGATGCCCTCAAGCTTGTGCGAGATGACTTACCAGGACTCGAACTGCTCCACGGAGATGCGCGCCCGGAAATTCCGCCTACTCCTATTACTGGCCAAGGCCTGCAGCGGCTTCGCTGGAAGCGATACGAGATCGAAAGCTATCTGCTCCATCCCGATGCGCTTGCCCGTTATGTTGAGCAGATAGTTGGCAGTGGTGCAGCCTCGCTGCATGTGCAGGACCTACGCAAACACTTTGAAGAGACGTATCCGCCGGCTTTTCTCAGGGACCCTCTCAACGATCTTCCACTCTTGCTCGGCACAAAGGCTCGAACGTTGTTGATTCCCCCGGCGCTCGACGCCGCCGGCTTGCCCAGCATTCCGTATACGCGCTACCATGAAATTGCCGCGGTCATGAAGCCAGAAGAGATTCATCCAGAAGTAGTCGAGAAGCTGAACGCGATCCAGAAAGCATTTGGATTATGAGTGGTTACGAAGTCCCGGAACCAATTTTGAACTCTCCGTTCGAGGAGCCGCGAGAGTACTGACGCATCGTCGAAGGCGAACTGCCGCGACAGCAGCCCGGCCGGCGGCCTGCCATGTACTTTTACCGGCCGCCATCCGCTAGCGGCGAGTTTGATCCTGGCGAGCCTGTGGGAACAGCGATCGAGTTAAAACTAGTCAATCGCATTCGCGCCCGGTTGAAGGAATGGCGAGGACAAAACTGGCCGGGGATCACGCGGACGACGCTAGAGTTGCTGAACTATTGGCGACGTGAAGGACGCCAGCATAGGTTGTTTTTTGCCCAACTGGAAGCGGCGGAAACCATTATCTTTCTCACCGAGGCGCGCGCTGACTTTCTGCAGGGCATCGATATCCCACCAGATGAACCCAGCGAAGATCGCCAGGCCGAAGGCTACAGAGCCTTTCGCCGCCTTGCCTGTAAGATGGCGACTGGGTCAGGCAAGACGACGGTGATGGGGATGCTGGCAGCGTGGAGCATCCTCAATAAAGTGAATAACCGCAGCGACGCGCGGTTTTCTGATGTTGTGTTGGTGGTCTGCCCTAATGTCACCATTCGTAACCGTCTGCAGGAGCTGAATCCAGCTAACGGCGAAGCAAGCCTGTACCGCACCCGTGATCTCGTTCCAGGACACTTGATGGCTGATCTGACCAAGGGGCGGGTGTTGGTCACTAACTGGCATGTTTTAGAGCCGC
>JACQEL010001011.1 GCA_016200595.1 Deltaproteobacteria bacterium | reverse complement strand
CTTCGGCCCTTCGATAGACTCTGCGTAGGATCTTATTTTACCCCAACCTAAAGGTCAGGAACAGCAACGCCAGGGTTGTGGGTGCATATCAGAATTCTGGCACGGTTCGCGCCAAGCGGTGTTCGTGCTTCGACAGGCTCGGCACGAACGGCAACTCTTCAACGCTTTCCACCCCTACCCCGTTCGCCCTGAGCATGTCGAAGGGTGAACGGCGGGTGTGCAGGTCGCCGGGGGTTCAACCCCCCCGCGACCCTCAGAGCAGTACGCCACGCGGCAGGAGGCCGCGGAGCGGCCTAGGACAGTAGGTCAGTCTTTTAAGGCCGGACTCTCCTCAATACCGCAGCTCTCTCCAGGTCTTCTGCATCACTCGTACGGCTTCATGAATGTCCGCCTGAGCGATGCCATAATGCGTAACGGCACGGAAACGACCGCCTCCGATGTCGCCGATTTTGACCCCCGCGCGCGCCAGCTCTTGCGCGAAGGAGGGGCCTTCAGGATGCGGAGCACGTGGACCGAGGATCACCAGGTTGGTCTGTACGGTGTCGAGATCAAGGTGCATCCCTGGCAACTCGACCAGCCCCTCAGCGAGAATCCGCGCGTGGCGATGATCTTCGGCGAGCCGTTCCACCATCTCGGTCAACGCGACAATCCCCGCCGCGGCAATAATGCCCGCCTGGCGCATGCCGCCACCGACCATCTTACGGGTCCGTCGCGCCCGGGCAATAAAATCGCGACTGCCACACACTAAGGAGCCGACGGGGGCCGAGAGCCCTTTCGAGAGGCAGAACTGCACCGAATCGGCAAAGCGGGTCAACTCGCGCACGGGGCATTCTAAGGCCACCGCCGCGTTGAAGATGCGTGACCCATCGAGATGGATAGGAATGCCGGCAGCATCAGCAAGTTCACGCACGGCCTGCAGATAAGTCGGTGGCAGGATCGTACCACCACACCGGTTGTGCGTACTCTCCAGACAGATGACGCCCGGTGGCGCGTAGTGCACATTCGTGGCAGCCGGTCGGATCGCATTTTTCAGCCCGTTTAAGTCTAACTCGCCAAAGCGGCCAGTAGCTACTGGATGAAAAACCACTCCCCCCAGTGCCGAAGCGCCGCCAGCCTCGAAATGAAAAATATGCGACTGATCTCCGAGAATCGCCTCCTCTCCGCGTCGGCTATGGGACAACACGGAAACCAAATTACCCATCGTGCCACTGACGACGAGCAGCGCAGCCTCCTTGCCAGTCATCTCCGCCGCCAGTGCCTCCAGACGATTAACAGTCGGGTCTTCACCCATCACGTCATCCCCTAACTCAGCCCGGTACATCGCTTCGCGCATCGCCGGACTGGGAAGGGTGACAGTGTCGCTGCGTAGATCAATCATAAAGAAGTTCCCTCACCCTAGCCCTCTCCCAGAGGGAGAGGGGAAATCTAATAACTGAGTACTGACAACTGACAACTTTTTATCTTCCTCGCAGCCGTTCCGTCTCACGGCGCTCCCGCTTCGTAGGGCGACCCATACCAGAGAGACGCAACGGCGGTGGGGCAAAGAACGGGCGTGTTTCGCGCGGGGGCGGAGGCGGAGAGTGATCTTCGTAGAGCAAGCGGGCCTCAGGGGCAGGCCCGCGTCGCTCGGCCAGAGCGAGAACTTTCAGTTCTTTAGGACCGCTCGGATGCGTAAAAGAAACCGTATCGTTCACGCGCACCAATTTGTGAGGTTTGGCCGGGTGGCCGTTCACTTCGACCTTGCTGCCATCGCAGGCCTCCGCGGCCAGTGCTCGGCTTTTGTAGAAACGCGTAGCCCAGAGCCAGCGGTCGAGACGGACAGTATCATTTATCGCTTGTGGTTCCATCCAGTCACCTGTCACGCCCAGGTTCCCTCATTTCTCATCCCCAGGCGGAGCCTGGGGATGCCCTGTGGTCGTGGCTCTGCCACACCTGGGGTTGGCGTTCCCAGGCAGAGCCTGGGAACGAGGTCGTCAACTTTAGCTATCCCTCAAACGTTTCCAACACCGCGCGGACGCCCTTATCGTAGTCGCCATCAATCGCCGTCGGATAGAGAATCACGTAGGACGCGCCCGCTTTTTCGAACTCTTCCACCTTCTTCTGGCATTCCTGGGCTGTTCCCATCGCCGCAACCTGCTCGGCCATCTGATCGGAGACTGCCGCCGCGGCAACGTTCACATCCCCTTTTGCCCAACCCGCAGTGATTTCGTCGGCCTCTTGCTGATATCCCTGCCGGGCAAACAAACGATTGTAGAAGGGCATGCGCCCATAGAAGGCCAGGGTACGTTTGACTGAGCGCAACGCCACCGCTCGGTCAGGACACACGCAACAGTGCATAATTAAAGCGATCGTGACGTCAGCGGAAGAGCGGCCAGCCTTTTGCGCTCCCTGAGCAATCCCGTCCACTACCTCCTGCAAACCATGGGGCGCATAGTTGAGCGGCAAGCTCCCGTCAGCCAGTTCTCCGGTTAAGACAACACTTTTGGGCGAGATACCAGCTACATAAATGGGAATCTTGCGTTCGGCCTTGGGCACGCTCAGGCCCCGAGCCGCCGTCATCTGGGCCACCGTCTCGGATTTGCCCTGCAACACCTCCGCAATGGTCGAAACGTATTCACGCAGCGTGGTTAAAGGCTTGTCCATAACGATGCCATACGCTTTGTTCGTCGGAACATGGCTTGTCCCTAAGCCTAATAACATGCGGCCAGGCGCCATCTGATCGATCGCCATGACGTGCAAGGCTGTCAGCAGGGGATGACGGAGGTAGATATTCGTAATACCGGTCCCGACCTGAATCCGCGAGGTCTTGCTGGCGATATGCTGAGCGAGGGCCAAAGAGTCCGTCAAGGACTCGGTCACCAGAAAATTCCGCAACCCGCGCTTCTCTGCCATCTGTGCATAGGTCACGAGCCGCTCGAGCGTCCCTGGAGCCATATTGCTCATAATAAGCATGCCGGGTGTCTGCATAGGTCTCTCCTTATTCAGGAAATTAGTCAGCGTTGAGTTGTCAGCTCACCGCTGAACGCTTCCCTTCAAATCACAAGCCAGGCTTTCCTGCAACACAGGTCCTTGTTCCTCGGCGAAAGGCAAGATTTCCAAGATTTCATTGATGTGCAGTTCCAGGCATGGTAGCGTCGCTGCAGCGGAGGAGGCAAGTCAGGAATTGCCTCTGCCTATCTGTAAGGAGGGAGTTATGGACGCCAAAGCTGGAGCCCGGGAACGGTTCGATACGATTCGTGACAGCATGATTGCCTTGAGTCACCGGATTCACGCCAATCCGGAACTCGGCTTCGAGGAGGAGAAATCCTCGACCTGGCTGGTAGAAACGCTGTCCGACGCAGGGTTCACAGTGGAAAAGGGCATTTGTGATTTGCCCACCGCTTTTATTGCCCGCGCCGGCAAGGGCCCGTTACATATCGCTATTTGCGCCGAGTATGACTGTCTGCCAGGTATCGGTCATGCTTGCGGACACAACATCATTGCCGCCTCGGCCGTCGGGGCTGCCATCGCCGCCGCGCGAGTTGCCGATGAGGTCGGACTAACGATCAGTGTCATTGGCACCCCAGCCGAAGAAGTGGGAGATGCAGGCGGCAAGATCCTGCTTCTAGAACGCGGCGCCTTCACCGGTATGCATGCGGCGATGATGGTGCATCCCGCTCCTGCCGATGTCGTCGAGTTCCCGATCATCGCGGCTTCGATGTTTGAGGTTCGCTACACTGGCAAAGAGGCGCATGCGTCGGCGTTTCCCGAGTTGGGTATCAACGCCGCCGATGCGTTGACTATCGCGCAGACGGCCATTGGACTGCTGCGGCAGCACATTCGCTCCAGCGATCGCATCCACGGCATTATCACCAAAGGTGGGGACGCGCCGAATATCGTCCCGGCCCATACCGCCGCCAAGTATATGGTCCGGGCCAAGACCTTGGGTGACCTTGATGAGATCCGCGCCAAGGTGCGCCGCTGCTTCGAGGCCGGGGCATTGGCGACAGGAGCGAAGTTAGAAATTCAGGGTGGCGAGAAGCCATACGCGGAGATGCACCACGATCCGGACATTGCCGCCGCTTACCGCCGTAACGCCGAAGCCTTAGGTCGAGTCTCTCGCACTCCGGCGGCTTCATCCGATCGTGCAGCAGGTTCAACCGATATGGGGAATGTCTCGCTCGCCTTGCCCTCTATCCACCCAGCCATTGGCATTAACTCGCTGCCAGCAGTCAACCACCAGCCTGAGTTCACCGCACATTGTGTGACAGAGACGGCGGACAAGGCGGTGATCGATGGCGCGATAGCGATGGCGTGGACGGCGATCGACCTGGCCACTGATGCCGCGGTGCGTGCGCGTTTACTGGCACGCAGTGCCTAATGCAGGTAGGACAGATCTCGTAGGGGCAACCTGCTGTGGTTGCCCCGGGCCAAGGGCAGGTACAGGGTCTGCCCCCACAATTCTCAAGACAATTCTTTCAGTAACGCTTTCGCTTCTTGCAAGTCCACTGTGTCAAACCCTTCCGTGAACCAGCCGTACACCTCTGCTAGCATCCGCCGCGCTTCGGCCTTCTTGCCTTGCCGCTGCCACAGCCGGCTCAAGCCCATCACCGCCCGCAGTTCCAGCGACTTCGCCTGTTGCCGGCGAGCAATCTCAATAGCCTTCCAGAAACATGCTTCAGCCTCCGCTTCTGACTTGTCCTGACTTGTTTTGGACTGGTCTTCGACTTGCCTTGACTGCAGTGACAATTCGCCTTTGAGTCGATACAGCTCCGCCTCGTGCCAGCGCTGCCCGGTTCTCTCCGCTGTCACCAGCGCTTCAGCCAACACGGTGAGTCCCTCTTCAGCCTGTCCCTCTTTCCCATACGCCTCGGCCAACAGGCCCAGCGCATATGGCCGCCAGAGGAGGGCGCCCATGGCCCGCAGGGTCTCTAAGCCTTGACATATCCCGGCAATTCCTTCCTCGCCCTGACCTTGCTCAGCGAGCGCCCAGCCCCGCAAGATCGCCCCAGACGCGGCATGGGGCACGAATCCTTGCTCGTTCCCGAGTACAACCGCGGCTTCTGCCATCTCCTGGACCCTCTGACCCTCCCGCCGCAACTGGTGGAAAAATCCCGCAGTCCAGAAAGCCCCGAGCAAAATAAAAGGGTAAGACAGCTCCCTGGCTAGGGCGAGCACCTCTTGGTTTCTTGCCTGAGCCTGGTCGGGATAGCCACACATCTGCAGGATCCAGGCTATAGAGGATCGGCACACCAAACCGAGGTCGTCTCCATACGAAAAGATCAGGGAACCGTGCCGTTGCGGATCGTAGAGGGCCAGGCCGTGCTCCGCCTGGGCTCGGGCAGCGGCCAAATCTCCAATCTGAAATAAGGCTGCCCCCAACGCCGCATGGGCCACCAGCAGGAGGGTGTGATCGTGTCCGCGCTGCGCGAGCCGTATAAGCTGCTCCCCTAACTCGCGGGCTGTGTAGAGTTCCCCTCGTACATCGTAAAACCGAAACAGCCCAAAGACGGCCTGGAAGAGCTGCGGAGTTTCCCCTATCTGTTGGCACAGGTCGCGCGCGCGAGCACAGGCACGCTCGACGGCCGGGGCTGTATACCCTTTGCTCATGACCAGCGGCACACTCAGGGCGATTTGTAGCCCGAGTTCTTGTTGAGCGCGCTCAGGCGTGTCGGGGAGCGTCGTGAGCAGCTCCACTGCTTTGCTCAGGTGATCGATCGCCTCGGCATTGGCCGAACGCCGGATGGCATTCTCTCCCGCCTGCTGCAGATACCGGATCGCGCGACGATAATCGCGCCCCTGCTCAAAATGCACAGCTAGCTCGGCCGCGATCTCGTTTGCCCGATTCCCGTAGGCGGCCTCCTTGCGCTCGCCAATTCGTAGATGCCACTGCCGTTGCCTGCCTACACTTACCCGCTCATGCCAGAGCTGTTGATACAGCGCATGGAGGAACCCGTGCCGCGCCGCTAGCGTGCCATCGGGCCACTCAGTGATGCCCGCCGGCCGCAGAAACTGCTGCCGCTCGGCTAATCCTGCACACTGCTCTTCTACCTCGACCACGTCGGTCGCTAACGCCGCGGCTACTGCCGCCGCGGAAAACTCCCTGCCGGCGATGCTAGCGGCTGCCAGGACTCGCTGCTCTGTGGGTAGCAACCGCTCGCGCTGCCGGGCAACGAGTTGTCGAATGCCGTCGGGGACCTCCATCGTCAGTGCTTCCAGGTCGCCTTGCAGCGTCCAGGACCCATCCGCATGGACCAGAACCTCTCGATTCACCCAGTCGTGCACAAGGCTCACGAGGAAGAGCGGATTCCCGCCCGTGCGTTGATGGAGCACCCGCGCCAGCCGCGTCGGCAGCACACTCGCAGGACACCGGGCATCGAGATACGCGGCAACGTTTGCCTCGCTCAGTAATCCCAGCGCTAACTCGGTAGCCTGGTCGTGCGCACCCAGCTCTTGTGTCAAGCTGTGAAGTGGATGTCTCTGCCCAACCACCTCCACTGGCCGATAGGTGCCGATTACCAGCAGCCGCGCCCGCTCGCGTCGGCGTGCCAAGACGGAGAGAAGGGCTAGCGTGGACGTATCCATCCAGTGCAAGTCCTCCAACCACAGGACCAGGGTATGCTCAGCCGTGAACACCTCGATGGCCTCGGCCATTTCGCGTAACATCCGCTCGCGCGTCGCACCCAGAACCCGACGCTGCAGCGCCTCCAGGTCCGTCGCACTGAGCAATCTGGGGAGCTGCGCCAGCCACGTAGGAGCGTGCTGGCTGAGCAGTGCCCGAAAATGTTCGCCTTCAGGCGCTCGGCACAGCCGCCCCAGTGCCTCCAACACCGGCATGTACGCTTCGCCAATCCCATGCTGTTCGATGCCTTGCCCTCGCCCGATCCACGCGCCCCCCGCGGCGGCGACTTGTGCCAGAAATGCTTCCACCACCGTCGTCTTGCCGATCCCCGGCTCCCCCGTCACGAAGACGATTTGCCGTTCTCCCTGTAAGGCCTTCTCTAACCAGTTGTGTAGTTGCCCTAACTCCGCCTCGCGGCCCACCACGATGGGGACCGGGCGTTGGGTGCTCGGGACCGGGCGCTGGAGTGCTATTTTTGCCTTTTGCTCTTGGCCTTTTGCCTTTTGCGTTTGGCCTCTCTCTTCTTGACCACTGGCTACCGACGGAGCGGTAGTAACAGGAGCGATGAACCGATACCCTCGTCCGTGCACAGTCTCGATAAAGCGCGGCTTGACAACCTTATCACCGAGAGCCAGGCGAATGCGGCGTAGGCGGACTTTCAAAATCCCCGGATCAACAACCGTATCAGGCCACACTCCTTTCAGGACTTCTGCTTGCGTTACCAGTCCCCCAGAGTGCGTGACCAAATAGTGCAAAACGGCAAAGTCCTTCGGCGTCAGCAGGATGTGTTTGCGTCCGCGCCACAGGCACGCATTACTCGGGTCAAGGATAAACGGCGGGAAAGTCAGCGTTTCTGTTGCCATTTCCGGCTGTCCAGTCTTTCACCAAAACATCACTAAATTTTTCTTGCTTGTCTAGTCCAATCGTGACTAAGCTTCAGAAGCGCCGTTTGGGTGAAGCCACACGGAAGCCGAGGGCAAGCACGGTGAGTTCCTGGATTTCGCTCCGCTCCCTCCAGGCTACTACTGGGCTGGTGAAAATTAGCAATAAGGGGAGAGTTTTTCTCGTGCCGACTCGCACGGCCTTTGTTCCTGGACCTGCTCGGTCCCAGGCTCTGCCTGGGACCGCAATGATCGGGCGGCTCTGCCGCTGCACGCGCCGCCGCCGGCAGGCAGAGCCTGCCACTCAGGACGTACCCGGGCAGAGCCCGGGCACGAGGGGGGAGTCGTGCCGGCGCAGAAACGGTCTGGGCGCAGGGAACAAAAATAGGATCTCCTGCCATCCTCAGCCTCAGCGAATTTTCATCACTCCAGGCAGAGCCTGCCACCAAAGGTGTGCCCAGGCAGAGCCTGGGCACGAGAGCACCTGCGCGGTAGAAAAGAAAAAGAAGCCGATCTACACGGATGAGCTTGAGTAACTCGCGTTCCGAGTTTGGCGCGCGGGTGCTGGTTGTTTCTGTGAATCATGTCGAACCCAACGACTAAAGGTGCTGATTCTCTCATCAAAAATAAATTTCAGCAGGAGCCATGTATATGACCGGTACGCAAATAAGGGCTGGTAGAATTCAGGCGCCAAGCGATAAAGCTGCGGCAGTCGGCTCCACGCGACCATGGGAAAGTCGTGATGCTCATTGTGAAATCCCATATTGAACATTACCCAATTGAGCGGACCATAATACGAATAGGTCTCTTGTGGCTTGCCCATGACGTAATAGTGCTCTTGAATCCAGCGGCCGCCTAACGGGTGCAAGCCTAAAGCAAAAAAGGTCGAGAGCAATAAATACACCAGCCCACCCCACCCGACATACCACCAGAGCACGGAATTCACGCCTATCTGCGCGGCGATATTGCCAAATATCCACGGGTCGATAAATGCTTGGCCAGGAACCTTCAGTGGCCGCAAGGCTTGCGAGACCGACAACAACGCGAGCCACAGCGCCTTACGTAGAGGACCATGCCCAATCAGCCGGCCTTCAAAGGGACTCACCACATCTGGGTCCATTCCCATTTCATTGAGGTGTTGGTGATGTAAAAGATGATATTTTCTAAAACTCAGCGCACTGGGCACAATTAAGGCAAAATCACAGCTGAGGCCACAAATCTTGTTCAACGCTGGGGTGTCGAAAATCAGGTTATGGGTTGCCTCATGAATTAACACGTACAAGGCATGGTTGAGGACTGCGCCACCCAGATAAGCCACCAGCAAAATCACGTACCACGGCTGCTCGTGCAGCAACCAGGCCAATGCCCATTGCAGAGCAACAAGTCCAACCATGAGCAAGGCAGACAGCGGATAAGAGCCAAACAACAACCTCACCTCAGGATACCGTTTGATAATATCTTTACGGCGGTGCGTATGGATCTGCTGAGATTGTTCGTTGATGATGAAGGCATCCATTGATAATGCTCTCTTAACAGGAAAACGGACGTTCTGGCGATAATACCATACGTCTTGACTTTTTATACCGGACGGAGCTACTGCTGAGGCCTAAACCAGGAGGCAAGAGATTGGTACACACGACACTAGCGCCTGTCCACCGTAGGGGCGAAGCATTTGCCCCGGATAGACCCACGCCGTGGGGAGCCTGACCCGCAAATGCTTCGCCCCTACCCACGCAGCTACGAACAGTGTCCCCATGTCGTGCATTCCGGTCTAAGGGGATTCTTTGCGGAGCAAAGCCCAAATGACTTGAGAGGCAGGGGCTACGATTGAAGCGCTCATTCAGCAGCTAAAGATTCCTCTCGCTATGGCCCAGCTGGTGCTGGTGAACGGCGAACAAACCCGCGAGTTTGACCGTCCGCTGGCCGAGGGCGATACCGTCAGCATCTTTCCGCCAGTGGCGGGAGGTTAAAGGAGAGATCACCAAGACAATCTTATTTCTTCGGAAAGGCATGGCATGGCATGCAGAATATCTCTGACGAGACCAGCAGCATCTTGAATCTCGTCGATCGTGCCTACCGCTATGAAGACCCGGATCACTGGCGGCTGCCACCAGACTCACCACAAATCCCCTACCGATTTTCGCCGAGCTGACATAACTACTCAGCCCTTTTCGTCCTGTAGGGACGGTTGATGGTAGGCAGGTCGTTTACGGCCTGTAGCCGAGAGCGCCGCATTCAGCGCGGCGCGACGCGAGGGTTGCGACGTTTCCCCTCAACCGGCCTTGAAAGGCCGGCCTACCTTCATCCGCCGCTCTGCGGCTGAGTAGTTACGACCTGACACTATTCAATATTCCTTTCCTCTGTGTTCCGGGCCACTCATGCCGGGTCTCCTTTTTCGACTGTTTCCTACCGCCGGTCGTACAGCGGGTGTCCCTTATGTCCCAGGTGAACCTTGGCAACATGATCGGCCTCAAGATGCGCGATATAAAGATCATCAAACTGCGGCCCGCCAAAGGCGCAGTTCGTTGGTCCCTGGGTCTTTTTGCCGTCCGGGTCGTCCAACAGCACTGAGAGTTTTCCGCTAGGATCGAGCACCACCAGCCGGTTGATCATCGGCAAGGTAATGATCAAATACCCCTCGGCATCGAAAGCCATCCCATCAGGAAGTCCACCGAGATTTCCACCGAACACCTCAGGCTTCCCGTGCGTCCCGTCTTTGCGCATAGCCACGCGCGCGCAGTTGTTCTGCGTGGACTGGAGGACATACACAGCTTCTTCCTGAGGATCGATCGCCGTGCCGTTGGCAAAATACAGACCGGTGGCGGCAACCTCTCCCCGGCCATCCGGACGCAACCGCACCAACGCTCCCTTAGGCACGGGATTGCGAATCTCCGCCATCACCTCTTCCATGCCGCTCAGCACGTGGTCGGTCGAGTTGGAGACGTACAGATTGCCCTCAGCGTCGAAAACCGGGAAGTTGGGTAAGAAGAGTTTTACATTTCCCACCTGATCAGCAAACACACTCACCGTACCACTAGGAGTGACTTTGAGCACGGCAGCCTTGCCTACATCACAAACAAAGAGGTTTCCCTGCCGATCCAGCGCCATGCCAGCCGGGCGCCCGCCGGTGCGGGCAAATTCCGTCACTTTTCCATCGGGTGAGAGCTTACGGATGACTCCGTCGGTCCCACCGCCATAGACGTTGCCCTCACGGTCCACCGTAACCCCTTCGGGTCCCTTAAAGCCGGTAGCCGCACTCGTGACTTGATCGAGGCTGACTTGCTGATATGCCATGATGATTCTCCTTTTTGCAGTTTTCTTGCGAATTCAGCTGCAAGGGTCATTACCCTGCTATCTCTTTCGGCGTGGTGTTCAGTC
Organism: Deltaproteobacteria bacterium; assembly: GCA_016200595.1. Taxonomy (GTDB): domain Bacteria; phylum Desulfobacterota; class Binatia; order Bin18; family Bin18; genus JACQEL01. The sequence continues at coordinate 3,822 of JACQEL010001011.1, read as the reverse complement.
GGTACTTCTGCTGATATATCACGTCTCAAGCGAGAAGCAAAAAGCCAGGAGGATCTATGAAACATGGAGTTCATGTGGGTGGTGGTGCCGCGTTACGCACGAAAGCGGCCCTACAGCAAATCGGGCAATTGGCTGAGGAACTGGGCTATGATGGCATTCTGACGGGCGACCACATCACGATTCCCAAAGAGATCGCCTCGCAGTACCCCTACCGCAAACAGGCTGAGGCGCTAGGGTATAATCCCTATGCCGTCTTTACCACCATCGATTGGCTTGATGCCTTTACTGTGCTGGCCCTGTTGATCCCAGTGACCGAGAAGGTGCGGCTCGGCACCAGTGTCACCATTATCCCTTACCGTCATCCGCTCGAGATGGCCCGAGTGGTGGCCACCCTCGATGTGGTCTCCGGCGGGCGTATCATTTTTGGTGCCGGTATCGGGTGGATGGCTGAGGAGTTCCGACTGCTCGGCGTCCCGTTCGAGGAGCGAGCCGCCCGTACCCGCGAATATATCGCCGTCATGAAGGAAGTCTGGGGTAAAGAGACACCCCACTTTGCCGGGAAATTTGTGCAGATCGAGCAGGATCTGTATTTCGCCCCGAAACCGCTGCAGCAACCGCATCCACCGATTTGGGTAGGGGGAGAGTCGCTCCCCGCTCTGAAACGTGTCGTAGAGTTCGGCGATGGCTGGCATATTGGACCGGTAGGGCTGGAGGAGATCAAACCCAAAGTTGCGCGACTGCGAGAGTTGATGGCCGCAGCTGGACGCGATTTCTCACAATTAGAGATTACCTCGATGGTCGATACCCGCGTGCTCTCCTCAGCCGACATTCGCGCTTACCAGGAGCTGGGAGTGCAAGGGCTCTATGTCGTGGCGCCGGGACCAGATCCCGCGAGTGTGCTGGCGGTGATGCGAGAGTTTCCTAAGAAAGTGCAAGACGCGGTCGGTTAAGCCGGTAGTAGTTCACCGCACAGAAGACGAGGGATGTCATTCTGAGCCGGAGCCCTGCGGAGGCGAAGAACCCTTCGACGGAGCCTGTCCTGAGCGTAGTCGAAGGACTCAGGACAGGTCTCACTGAACGAAAGACTCAACCCGAGATTCTTCGGCTGGAGTTTATTCCCTCGATGAACTCAGGACAGGCTCTGAGCGGAGCCGAAGGAACCTCAGAATGACGGACCACCACCAACAAGCATTTATCAGTTCGCTGCCCGCGAACGATTGAACGCGTCGATCAACTGCCGAAAGTATTCGACACCGCCACGAATCACTTCCGCAGGCAAGTGTTTGACGATGTCCTCAAGAAAGACTTCTCCCCGCGCTGCCATCGCCGCCACAAACCGTTCTCCTTTGGGCGTCAGGGAGATGAGCTTTTCTCTGGCGGAACGGGGATCTTCGCTAATCTCGACCAGGGCCAGCGGTGGGCGCGCCATGCCGCGAATCGCTTTGCTGATCCCCGAATTCGTCACCTCAAACCAACTCTGCATTAACCGCACAATGTCTTTGCGCCGCATGCCGCGGCCACCCTCACCGGCGGAACGGATCATCCAGAGAATGGCGGACTGCTTGCGGGTGAGCACGCCGCCGCGGAGTGCATCTTCGAGTGCCATCCCGATCTGATAGTGGATGGGGTAGAAGAATTCCTGGAGTTCGGCTGCTGTCGTCTCTTGTGGCTGTACGCTGCGTGCTAAGGCTTTCATCTCCGTGCTCGCGTGCTCGCTTTTGTTGGTAGAGGAAACATTTCCCTTGTAGCGGAAAATCTCCCGCTTGACAACAAGTCCTAAGGATTATATGTCCTAAGGACACTGTTTCCAGTCTTCATTTATCGGCCGCTGCCGAAGGCCAAGCAGTGGACCCTGAGGTCACGGGAATCAACTGGAATCAGTGACATACACAACATGAGGGGAACTGGAGTGATTTCTATAACAACCCGCCTCTTTCGTGCTCATAAATCGGCTGGTGCTCGTCGGAGCATGGCGTCTCATACCCGACAGACAATCGTCAGGAAGCTATTTCTCGTCATCCTGCTGGTTGGAGAGACCCTGGCGTCCGTCTTACCCCGTGCGACTGCGCACGCCGACACAGCGGCGTCGCCTGTGCGCACCTGGAAAACTGTAGCGGAACTCTCGCCAGAAGACCGTGCGGCCATCGACTTCTCGACCGAGACGCCGCGCCATGCCGAGTTCCCCTATCTACCGGCTGAACCCTTCCCGTTTGCGCCGCCGTACACAGCCGAAGAGATGGGGTTGCGGGCGATGGAGTTTAACTATTGGCGGCGGTGGACGTCATCGACCTCGCAAGTCTACGGGTCGGTCGATGCCTACGGCTACATGCCAACCTGGGGGAAGTGTGTCACGTCCGTGTCCTATCACGTGGCCGACGGGTTGGCTGGATATCTCTACGCTAAACCTGGGCAAAACTATTATAGTGCGCTGCTGCAATATCTCGCACCGCCCGAGATATACGGCAATCAGAGTCTATATATTCGCTATCGCACCGACCAGACGTTCACCACCAAGCAAGATACCTTTCGCTATTCCTCAGCGCTGCGCCGCGTGCGACGATATCCAGCCCCACCCCGACAAGAGAAGTACCCCGCCTATCCGTACACCTATGACGATGACGTGGGGAGAGATGCCTGGGAATTCAGCTGGAAAGTGCTGGGGACGGATGTGCTCTTGCACACGGTCCGCTTTCCTGTGACCCGTCCGACGATCACGCTGGCGAATGATGACGGCAGCTTCAAGGATGTCTCGACTACGGCGATCAAGCTGATGGGCGAGGCCTATCCCTGGTATACGCCTGAGGGCGGCGTGCGGTGCTACGTAGTGGAAGCCACCGCCAAGTCCGACTGGCTGCCGAATTATTATGCTCCCCGGATCCTCTACTGGCTGGATCAGCACACCTTCTTTCCGTTGCGCATCGAACAATATGGGCGAGACGGCACCCTCAGCTTCATTGGGGTGCGCCTCGGCGCGCTCATCAATCCAGCGTTGGGAGAGCACGGCTATGGCAGTGTGGCCCATGTCGATTGGAGCCTCGGTGCCGATCTCCTGTCATATCTGTTCACGGACGCTAATCTGGCGCAGCCGTGGACTGCGGCGGATCAAGCCCTCTTTTTTACTCCGGGATTTTTGCCGCGCGAGTGGCAACTCACCAGCTTGAAGAGTCAGGCTGAGGTGCCCACGCCACAGGAATTCTTCCTCAGGCCCACCCTGGAGGAAGATAAATTTCCTGGGGAACGGCACATCGAAATCTCCGCAGAACTCCGTGCCCGCCTGCAAGCGCAGGCGCAAGCGGGTCGCCTGGTATTTACCGGAGAAGAAAGCGGAGGTTCACCAACTACCGCGCTAAGGGATGAGGGACATGCAGACCACACTGGGGACAGAGGACGAGAGCCTTCACCCCCTGCACGAGAAGTTCGCTCCGACCAAACCGCAAGCCGCTAAATCAAAACACATGACATTCGTACACTTTACGACGTAACCATTCAGCCTGGCCATTCTGAGCGCCGCGAAGAATCTCAGCGCGAGACCCTTCGTTTCACTCAGGGTGACAGAGCTGGCGTGCCAATCTTTTGTGGTCGGATTGAGAAATCGGACTGATCGGCGTGGGGTGACAAAGCAGAGTTTGCCACCCAGCCGTGGCGACAGCCAGAGAGAAACGGTGAACTATGAATTTCGCCTGGGCGCACATGTGGATCAAAACGTTTGCTGAAAGTGCGGACAAGGTCATGGATTTATACGCAGACGTGTTCCTCTTCGAAGATTTGTTACTCGGACAACGCATTACCGACAAGGAAGAACTCCGCCGCGCCTTCAAGGTG
>JACQEL010001010.1 GCA_016200595.1 Deltaproteobacteria bacterium | reverse complement strand
TCATAGAGATAGTATTCCGCAGTGCGAAAAACTCGCTCATAGAGCGTCTTTTTCTCTCCTTTGTCTATGTTACGGGTACTCTCTGAGAGCAGTTCAATGATGACGTCTGGAAAACGCATCCCTTCCTGCCACACCACCCAACTCCGCCGCTCGTGATCTTCTACGTCAAGCACCAGGAAAAAGTCGGGTCCGTGAAAGTGTCGCTTATTTTGCGGGTCAAAATGGATAAACATGTTCCCGCCAACATAATAGCCAGTCCGACCCACCCAGGAGACTCGCAGAGACTCGATGAGGAGCAACATCTGATCACGGTGACGGGCGGTTTCCATAGGTTCCCCATCATCGTAAGGCAAATCTTCTTCTTGCGGGAGGGCAAGAATACTTTCCAAGATTTCCGGCTCGGTGATCGGCTCAGTAAAGGAAGATGTCTCTGGAAAGCTCATATTATCCTCCTCCTCATGGCAGCCAGAGTCACCATTAGTCTCTCCTGATCTCTCAACCTCTAAGGGTGAGGTGAAAAATGCTCTGGCTCAGCGCTCCTTCTTGTACGACACGCCTTCAGGCCGCGGCGCTTCCGGCGGAGTCACGGGAGGACCTAACATGGCTTGCAACTCGTGTTCCAGCGTTTCCTCAGAGAGAAAACCGGTGAATGCCCGCTTCACTTTACCCTCTGAAGAGAATAGGAAACTGCTCGGTAGGGCGAAGACCTGATACCGTAAGCCGATTTCGTTGCTCGCGTCGCGTCCGATCGCATAGGGAACGTGATAGTCCTTGACGAATCGCTTCACTCCCTCTTCCTCGCTTTGTAATGCCACGCCGATCACCGCAAAGCCGCGACTCTTGTACTTGTTGTAGAGGCGCACCAGAGCAGGGGTCTCTACCACGCAGGGGCCGCACCAGGGCGCCCAAAAATTCACCAGCACCACTTTGCCGTGGTAGTCAGAAAGTTTGAGCGACTCACCATCAATCGAGGTCAGGGTGAAGTCATAGTCTCCATAGGTGGTCTTGGCATGCTCTGCGGTCTCGGTTGGCTGAGGCACTGCGGGCTGAGATTCAGTCATCAGGAGTTCTTCAGGATTGAGAAAGGTTAAGCGAGAGGAGATCCACGCCATCTTGTCAGTGAAGATCAAGAGCCCGACCACCACCAGCAACATGCCGCTCGCAACCTCGACCTGACGCAGATACCCTTTTACTCCCTTGAACAACGACAGGAAGGCATTCAAGAAAGCGGCGGATATAATGAAGGGAATCCCCAATCCTAAAGAATAGGCAGAGAGTAGGAGCACTCCCTGGCGCAGGGTTTCGGTGGTGGCTGCGAGCCCCAGGATGCCGGCGAGGATCGGTCCGACACACGGCGTCCAACCAAAGGCAAATAAAATACCAGCGATGAACGCCCGTCCTATCCCCGGGGCGGTGGGTTCACCAGTGAGATGCTTATCACGCAAGAGCGCAGGGATTGGTAAGACGCCAGCCAAATGGAGTCCCAGAATGATAATGCCAACTCCAGCGATACTCTTCATCAGCCCGAGATGCGCGCGCAGCATCGCTCCAGCCGCTGAAGCCGAAGCGCCTAAGGCGATGAACACTAACGAGAACCCCAGGACAAAAGGCAGGCTTTTGAGTAGCGCGCTGACGACGAGGTGACTGCGTTGCTGTTGTCCGGTGAGTTCCTCAAAGCTCATGCCGGTAATGAACGTAAGGTACCCAGGTACGATCGGCAGTACACATGGGGAGGCAAACGAGAGAAAACCTGCGAGCAGGGCGATACCGAGTCCTATATCCATAAGCGTGGGTAGCCTCTTGGGTGATGGGTGGTTTTATGCTTTTCTACAATTCCCAGAAGTGGTGTGAGGTTCCCTGGCGATGCAGGACAGTTAATAGCGGAGAGGGGGGGATTCGAACCCCCGATGCCCGAAGGCATACACGATTTCGAGTCGTGCGCGATCAACCGGACTCTGCCACCTCTCCGTAGAGGTCTCACTATAAGGCATTTCCCTGGTCTGGGTAAAGACCGGATTGCTCCGCACCCGGTCCCCTATTACCATCGATAAATGTCTCTGCAGGAGGGGGTACAGATGAATACCAGAATACTCCACTTTGGTCTTTCTAGCCTGATCGTTGTGCTATTGCTCGGCGGGCTGGTCTCCGTCTTTGCGCAAATCGGTGATAACCTGCAGCCACAACTCGGCCCACCGCTCAAACCGTTGATCAAGTTGGTTGGTTTTCTTAACGAGCCTACACCGGCAACGAGTCCTAAACCAGTGCTTACCGTGGCGCTTGCCGGTGACGACAGACGGTACACGTTTACGCTGACCGATATGCGCATCATGGCTGGTCCCTTGATCACCCCTGGCGATATCCTGTCGCAGGTAAAGCCGTTCTCGACCAACTTCTACCTGCGGGGTTCCCCAGACATCATGGCGCAGATTAGCGATACAGCCCCGGGTGAACAACTGTCGATTCTCGCTGAATATTCTCGGGCTGACCGAGTGCTGTTCGTGCAAAGTGTGGAGAAAAGCGAAGAACCGCGCAGGCAATAGGGGTCGAGGGTTAGGAGTTGGGGCTCGGCTTTTCCAAGTTGTTCTCTGTCCGTTTCCGGCGAAAGAAGCGCTGCAATAAGGCTCGACTCTCTTCTTCTCTCACTCCAGCTGTAACCTCGATTTGATGATTGAGGCGGGGGTCATGGGAAATGTCGTACAGCGATCCAGCCGCTCCCGCCTTGGGGTCAGCGCAGCCAAAGACCAGCCGCTTTATCCGGGCCTGGAGCAGTGCTCCCATACACATCAGACACGGCTCGACCGTCACATACACCGTTGCGCCAACCAGGCGATAGTTTCCCAGGTGTTGGCTGGCTGCACGCAGAGCCTGAACTTCGGCGTGAGCGGTCGGGTCGTTCAGAGAGATAGGGGAATTATGACCACGTCCAATCGGGGTGTGGTTGAGCACGACAATGGCTCCAACTGGCACCTCATTCTCAGTCTCGGCTTGGGCAGCTTCACGCAGGGCCTCGGTCATCCACGTGAGGTCGTCTCTCAGTGTGAAGATGCTTGACATTACGAAGCAGGGGAGGTCGCCGCCTGACGCAATTCAGCCAGGGTGCTGATTTTGTTCCCGTGACCACCGGCGATGCGGTCAACTTTCAAGTCGTAGCGTTCCAGTGCCGCCAGTAGTTCGCCACACCAAGCCGAAACCTGACGCGGAGCCCCAGGCGAAAACAGGTCTGCGACAAACAGGAGCTTTTCGCGCGGGAGGTAAACGACTAGCATGCCTTCGGCATGTGAGTTAACCACCGGATAGATTTCCACTATGCGGGTACCGTCGGTCAGGACTTTTTTTTCACTGTCTATAGTCTCGATCACCGCAGGTTTAGGATTTTGCTGTAAGCTGTCAGGCACACGCGTGTGCTTGGCCGTGAAGACTTGTGAGTAAAATTGCTCGTTCACTTTGCCCGTCACCACCGTGGCACCAGCAGCTACGTAGGCCCGCAGGCCACCCGAGTGATCGTTATGGAAGTGCGTACTGACGACAAAACGCACAGGTTTCCCGGGAAATTTTTTCCCCAGCGCGGCCAACACGGCCTGGGACCGTTCTTCGTACAGAGGTGCATCCACGACAATAAGGTGATCGCTCATCTCAATGGCAAGGCTATGATGCGTTCCGCCAGTGACATGAAACACTCCTTTTGCGACCTCAGTCAACTCGACTCGGGTTTGCTCGTCATCTAGCGGGCTGGCCAAGGCAATGCGGCGTAAGATCCACTGCGAACTTTGCTCGCCTCGCCGGCCATCTGCCGTGTCAGTTTGGGCAAGATCTTCAGGGATAGTAAAGTTTACGGCACTGATGTCTAAGTCGTTCTCGATCGAGTCAATGTGTTCGGTCATGACTATCTGGCCATTGACTCGGTAGGTCAGCTCGAACGGCAATTTAAGAGCTCCGACCTGCCGCCAATCGGTCAAGAACAACTCGTTATTGGTATCCCCATCCAAGGGGTCATCTTCGAGGAACTCAACCTTAGTGAGCAGGCGCGACTGGGCATCGAGCGCGATGATGACAAACTGACCGCCATCATCGAAAGAGACCACATACTGCTGATGACCATAGATCATCTGATCGGCGAGACGCAGCAGCGAACTCGAACGCGCCAGGGCGTTGAGCAAGACCGATACCGGCGAGCGGCCGAGTTCCTTGCGACGAGCAGCAATGCGAGCAGCCGAAGCGGCGTGTTTGGCTGGACTGCGTGCGCCGTCGGCGCCGAGGATCGCTCCTTGGTCGCCGCTGAGGATTTCGCTGTAACGCCACGTGACCGTAAAAGGCGGGAAGGTTTCTCGTTGCCACTCGTAGCGGACGTTGCCGTTGCTCAGATCACGGGTCAGGGTACAAGTGAACGTCGACGCCTTGCGCGGCTCTCCACCAGGACGCACAGCTTGTTCTGGCTCGAAGTTCTCGCCATGAGAGACGATACGTTGACTCTTGAGCTTTAAGAGGGTCTCGCGGCCGCCCAGCGCGGCAAGGGCGGAGTCGATATAGATCCGGGCCGGTTGGGCCGCTACAAGGCAAGGAGAGAAGAAGAAGAGCGCGACTAGGAGTAGCGATTGGGATAGCCCGATCCAGTTTTTTTGCTCCGAACGACCCTGCAGAGCCGCCCCTCTAACCTTGAGAACCTTCGCTTGTGTATCGTGTCTCACTGTACCGCCTTACTGTCTCGAGGATTGCTGCGCGCGCAGGGCGAATCTTAGAATCTCCCTCGACCACAGTAAAGCGGTATAGCTGTTCTATCGGGTAGTGTCGCAGTTTCATGGCTCTTCGCTTTTCCTCGTGTCCGCTAGCAAATGTCATTCTGAGGCTCCTTCGACTCTGCTCAGGATAAACTCCGGCCGAAGAATCTCATGAGACGACAGACCTTAGGCGAGATTCTTCGCTTCCGCTGCGCTGCAGCTCAGAATGACATGATCTGTGTTGTTCCGCTCAAATTGAACCATCATCCTCTGTCGCAAAGAGTTGCACGTGCGGGTTCCCCCTGAAATAGAATCGTAGGGAGAACCGATTGCAGCCTAAGAAAATTCCAGCCGGTCGGGACAAGCGGAATGCGGTTTCAGATAATTCTTTAATCCGCAATTCGCAATCCGCATTCCGCAATGCGCTATGCCGGGAATCCGATCTTGACCTCTTCGTAGCTGTCACGATTCTTGAGACGCGCCGCCCATTGGGCAGTGTGAGGAAAGGAACTGAGGTCCACGCCGACCCGTTCGCACAACGCCAGGAAAGGGGTGAAGGTGAGGTCAGCCAGGCCGTAGTCACCCACCAGGTAATCTTGCGACTGTAATTGCGCTTCCAGACGAGGGAGTAACTCATTGAGCCGCGCTTTACTGTGGTCGATCTTCTCCTGGCTGCGCTCCGCTGCAGGTTTGCGGTTCTCGTAGACCAGACCGATCACCGGCGGAACAAACTGGCTGTTACAGAACTCGATCCACAGGCGCATTTGCGCCTTAGCGCCAGCCTCGGTCGGTGCCAGTGGTGGAGTTGGGTACTTTTCTTCCAAGTATTCATTGCATATGGCAGACTCGTACACCCAGGCGCCCTCTTCGACGAGTACGGGCACTTTTCCGTAGGGGTTGAGCGCGAGATACCAGTCTTGTTTTTGCTCTTTGTTGGGGAGGTCCAGCAGGATGCGGTCAAATGGCAGGTTCTTTTCTTTCAGGACGATCCTCGTCCTCATGGCATAGGGTCACGGGAGATAATCAAACAATTTACGCATAAAATCCTCCTTTAGCTCTGTAGTTTGAGCTAGTGTTGATGCAATGAGGCCACTCTAGGAGGGCCGACCAAAGGAGTCAAGAGTTTTAGCTCGTCAGTCGCATCCTAGAGCGGTTTTCAATTGCCTTTACCCAACGCGTTCACCCTTCGACAAGCTCAGGGCGAACGGAAAACCCAGCGCGTGAGGAAAACCCGCTCGTGCTGAGCTTGTCGAAGCATGAGCAGCAGATAAGGCTGGGTAAATCCATCTGAAATTTGCTCTGGTTTGTCGCGGCGACCGGCCGGTCGCCCTCCGGCTAAATCTCATACATCGGCGCCCGCACGTGCCTACTGCGCTTGCTCTGCTCCGCCCGACGGCAAATGTCTGCCAGGGTAGTCTGATCAAGCGCTGTATTCACGGCTGCCCCGACCTCCGTCATCAATATCCGTAACCAGCAGTGTTCTAGGCTGGCGCAGTCCGCACATTTCACCGGGGCAAGAGGATTTGCACAGGGAAGGGGAGAAAGAGGCCCGTCTACGGCGCGGACGATATCCCCAAGCGTGATGCCGGCCGGAGCGCCACGTAGGGCATACCCTCCGGCTTTGCCGCGATTGCTCTGTACCAAGCCAGCTTTGTTGAGTGCCAGGAGCACCTGCTCAAGGAATTTCTTCGGGATGTTTTCTCGCCGGGCCAGCTCCTGGATTGAGATTAACGGGGGTGTGTCTGGTGAACCGAGACACGCTAACGCCTTCAAGGCATACGCACTTTTTTTTGAGAGCTTCATAATCGCTATTTATCTAGTAGGGATTATGAAATAAGTCAATGCGAAAACCCCTTGACTTAACGGCTTAGAAGAACATAATGCCCATGTTCACTCTAATATCTATAGATTTAATAGATATTAAAAAAGAAGGCAACTTATGCGTGAGGCTCCAAGCTGGGATTTAGTGCTGAAGCGGAACTCGATTGAGCGGCTCAAGCGAGAGAAGTTCCCCTTCGAGGTTCTCGCGGAAGTTCCCCAGCTGGCCGAACGCGGCTACGAGCACATCCCAGAAGAGGACATTGTCCGTCTGCAATGGTACGGCCTGTATCACGATAAGCCGAAGATCGGCACCTTCATGATGCGGGTCAAAGTTCCCAGTGGCATTCTCTCGCCGCGAGGCCTCAGGACTATTGGCGAAATCTCGCTGCGGTACGGCAATAATTCGGGTGAGCTGAGCACCCGACAAAACATTCAACTCCACTGGATCCGGCTTGAGACGGTCCCGGAGATTTTTCCCGCCCTCGAACAGGCCGGTCTCACTACAGTGTGTGGCTGTGGAGACACCGTACGCAATATCACCGGCTGTCCAGTAGCAGGCCTAGAACGCGATGAGCTCTTTGATGCCACCGCCCTCATAATCGAAGCCGCCCAGTTCTTTAAGGGCAATCGGGAATATTCTGATCTGCCCCGTAAGCACAAAATCACCATCGCCACCTGCCCTTACCAGTGCAACGCGCCAGAGATTAATTGCGTCGGCCTGGTGGGGGCGCGGATGCCAGACTCGATCGGCTCTGCCGAAGGCGAGCGCCTGGGGTTTGCTGTTAGAGTAGGGGGCGGCCAGACGTCTACGCCCCGTCTTGCCCGCCATCTTGGCGTGTTTGTCGACCTTCCAGACGCGATTCCCTTGCTGCGGGCTATTCTGGACGTATGGAAGAGCGATCCGCGTTATCGGCTCTCTCGCGTGAAGGCACGTCTCAAATTCATGATTGATGACTACGGGCCGGAGAAGTTTCGCGAGATGGTCGAGGAGAAGCTGGGGCGCAAGCTGGACGACCTGATGCAGTTGCCTGTGCCAAAGGGAGAAACTGGTCACATCGGCGTTCATGCGCAAAAGCAACCGGGACTCTACTATGTAGGATTCCCCGTCTCTCTGGGGTTAATGAAGGGCGAACAGATGATCCGCATTGCCGATGTGGCCGCCAGCTACGGCGGCGACATTCGTCTGACTCGCCAGCAGAATTTTATTCTTACGCAAATTCCCGAGTCACGGTTGCCCGAGATCATCGAGCAGGTGACTGAGATCGGTTTCTCTCCCAGCGTCAACCATATTCGTGCTCTTAGTGTTGCCTGCACAGGGGAGCTGTTCTGTAATTTTTCGGTCACCCCGACCAAGAGCAAGCTCGAAGAGATCATTACACATCTCGAGAAGACTTTTGGCCAGGAAGTGGCCGATTTGAAGCTTAACTTAGATGGTTGCCCGCACGCCTGTGCGCACCATTGGACGGGCGATATCGGTTTGCAAGGAACGACCGGGCGAGGGGTAGCTGGGGAAAAAGTGGAAGCCTTTGACATCATTTTGCGGGGGGGGCTTGGCGCTCAAGCCGCTATCGGCAAGCCGGTCTTGCGCCGGGTCCCTTCTGCCCAGGTAGAAAACTGCCTCGAACGGTTAGTGCAAGCCTATCTTGATGGCAGGCAGGCCGGAGAGAGTTTTAAAGAATTCTGTGACCGTTGCACCGATGCGGAGCTTATCGCCATCGCCGCCATACCGGGAGCGGTTGCAGGGCAAAGCACTCACGAGGCTCAGGACCGTGCCACTGCACTCGTGGAATAGTTGAGGAAGTAGAGGAAAGGAATAGATATGGAAACTCACATCATGTTGGACGAACTTGAGGTTGGTGAGCTTGCCATTGAGTTCGACGATCAGGAGCCTCAAGACGTAATCCGCTGGGCACTTGAACGCTTTGGCCGCAGACTGGCGATCTGTACCAGTTTCCAGGCTGATGGTCTGGTGATTGCCGACATGGCGTGGCGGATTGATCCAACTGTGCGGGTTTTCACCATTGACACCGGCCGCTTGCCCCAAGCAACCTATCAATTCATGGACCAAGTGCAGCAGCATTACGGGATTACTCTAGAAGTCCATGGACCAGACGGCCAGCAAGTGAACGCCATGGTCCAAAGACACGGAGCGGACCTTTTCTACCGTGAGGTACCGCTACGACTCCTCTGCTGCCAAGTCCGTAAAGTGCTACCGCTCCGCCGGGCGCTCCACCATCTTGATGCCTGGGTGACCGGGCTGCGTCGTGATCAGTGGGCCACCCGCTCCAACATTCGCAAGCTCGAACTCGACCATGACCACGGCGGTATTGTGAAGATCAACCCCTTGGCCGACTGGGCTGAAGATGAGGTGTGGGACTATATCCGTGCGCATAAGGTGCCGCACCATCCGCTCTACGATCTTGGTTATACCAGCATTGGCTGCGCGCCATGCACCCGCGCGGTGCAACCCTGGGAGGAGCACCGTGCCGGACGCTGGTGGTGGGAAAAGGGTGCTCCGAAAGAGTGTGGTATGCACTGCGCTATCGAAACTGGCGGGTTCGAGCATGAACTGGAATCCATTCTAGGTCATGGTGAAGAGGCGCAGCCTGGGTAATCGGGTTCTCTATAATTCTTAATCAGGCTATGACCTCTATTATTCTTGACGAGTTCCACAAAGAAATCCTGGAACGAGAAGTCCGGCTGTTTCTCAATGGGGTTACAGACCTAGAGGCCCAAGCTCGCTATGCCGGTCTCCTACAAGGGGTTGAAGCAGGGGAGGTCGGCGAAGAGTTCGCCGCAGCTCTGGAAGGAATTTTGACGATCGTTCTGGAAAGTGGTCGAGCGCGCAAACTCTACGGGCCACCAGGGGAGAATTCCCTCAATTCGCTCTTTCACAAGACTCCGCGTGGCTCAGCCTTAGTTCAACAGGTCAACGCGGTGAACAAAGCTCTTAAGGGGCTGGAAGGCCAGCTCCTTGGGGGCATTACCTTTCGCTCCACCGGGCCAGGGGCTTGGGGGCTAACCCTGCAGACGGACCGCGGTGAGCTGACTTTGCGCCTTGATCGGCACGGAATCCGCGTGCACGATCTGGAAGTGGATTTGGGGTAATGGACAATCCTATGGTCAAGTAGCGACGCGACATGTCGCGTCGCTACAATGACTAGCAAGGACACACTCAAGTGAGAAAGAAGGTAGGCCGGAATAAGCGGAGCGTTTCCGGCATGGACGAGCACGCCGGGAACGGCCTGCGGCCTTATCCCGGCCTACGACTGAGAAAACAATAGGTCTCCTCGCGCAAATGAAAACCGCTGTAATATGGATTAACGAGCAGGCTCTATGTCCTGGACCCACCCTCCTGGTACTCTTTTCCGTCCCGCTCGCCTGCGGGGGTCAGAAGGGTCCTGTTCGCTTTTCGCAGAGGGCGCCTCAACTTTCGGGGAGGGGGCATCAGTGTGCTCGACTTTCGCCGGAGGGCGCGGAGAACCGTGCGTCAAGAGAAAAATCTGGGTGAAAAAAAACGTGCCTCCAGCATGGGCAATCCCGACTCCTGTCAGGTCGAAATTACCCTCGATGTTCTTGCGGTGTCCGCTACTCTGCAGCCATTCGCTTACAGTGGTGCGAGGCGCGGCAGAGCGGCTGTAATTGTTTGCCCCGACATTTTCGCCAAACTGGCTGAAGCTGATGGTCCTGGACAGCGATTTGCCGCGCATGTCCGCTCCCTCGTGGCCGAGCCCCACAGAACCCATCGCCATGTCTCGACTGTGTTGACGGGCGCTGGCCGCAATCTCCTCGCTGTAGGCGAGCGGTGCTAACCCTATGGCGGTACGGTGGTTATTGACCAGTTCGTGCACCTGACGCTCCAGTGCGGTAAGATCTGTGGACGCGCTCTCGGCACGGGCGATTGAATCCTCGGTCATAGGTACAAGCCAAACCAAGAGAAGCAAAAAAACTCGGAGTGCGTGGTGCGGTTTGTCCGTCCGCCCGTGCTTATTGCTCATTTATGACTTGACCTATAATCGGCTGTCGCGGCCGATTATTGTCATTGCTCTAAATCGGAAGGCACGACATTGGGACGCTGCTCGTAACCGCGTGGGGAGGGGCGAAGCATTTGCCCCGTAGAAACCAACGCTACGGGGAGCCTGACACGCAAACGCTTCGCCCCTACTCGTATGTCATCCTCCCAGACAGGTCAAGTGACTCTTCTCCGCAAGAAGGCTCGTCCACCGGGCGATGTGGCCCTCGCCTTCGAGCCGGCATGGTCGCAAGGGCGACGCGGGCAAGCAAAGGCCCTGAGAAGCGCAAGGCGAGCGTGGTGGTCGGGGACTGCCGGCAGTGTGCGGCAGGCCCCGGACACCCGTAAAGCCTGGAGTCTGAAGGGCCGGTCTCAGTCCAGGGCCGGACGCTCACGAGTCTGCGCAGCTTGAGGCGGGGTTTCCTGTTCTTCGCCTCGTGCTATACAGACTGTGTGCAGGCGGTGAATCTCAGTTACAAGCTGAAGCTCTATCCCACCCAGAATAAGGCGGATACGCTCGCCCTGTTGGTGGCTCTCTTCCAGCGCGCCCACGCCGCCTGCACAACGGCGATAGCGCAGGGAGAGGGCCACCGCCTCCCCCGCACCCAGGGACTCGGGGAGTTCGTCGGGCGGGCCTACCGGCGGGCGTATATTGATTACCAGCGCTGTCAGGCGGCAACTGCGGCGGTGAACCGACCGCTGCTGGCTGCACGCAAGACGGCCTGGGCTTACGCGGCGAAACTGGAGCAGCAAAAGCGCACGGTCACTGCCGTACAGACACAGAAGCTGGCTGCGCTGCTGACCGCCGCGAACGGACCCGAGCAGCCCTTTGCCCCGCCGCATTTGAAAGCCGAACTCATCGACAGTGCCGAAGTCCAGGAACCCAGAAAGGCCAGAGGCTTTGACTGCTGGATTATGCTGCGAGGGACGACTGCCAGCCGTGGCCGCAACGGGGGCTTCTACATCCCGGCCCGCACCCATAGAGCAATCAAGCGGACGCTGGCACTGCCTGGGGCGAGGCTGAACGAGAGCGCGGAAGTCTTCAGGAAGAACGGGAAGTGGTATGCCCGCGTGTCGGTCAGTGTCCCACGAGCTGAAGTCCAAGAGCCGAAAGGCTGGCTGGGCTGTGATGTGGGCGTGCGCGGGGCTGTCATCCGCAGTGACGGCTATCATGGTCGCAGCCTGAAGCCCGTGGTGGATGGTCCGAATCGCCACAAGAGAAAGCGCCAGCGCCAGCGACGGCGCTATGCGCGTAGTTTTCAGAGACAGATTATTGCCCGTGAAGCCAGAAAGGCGGTGCTCGTAGCATTGGCTACTGGTCGAGGCATTAGTCTGGAAGACCCCCGGCACTTGCCACGATGGGGAGGATGGGCAGCCCGGCAGTTTGCAAAACGGGTTGAATTGCTCGCCCGGGTGGGGGGTGTTGCTGTGCGGCTCTTGAAAGCAGCGTGGAGTAGTCAAAGCTGCTCGCGGTGCTCTTCGAGGGATACGTTCAGGCGGAAAGAAATGTTCCGGTGCCTCGCGTGCGGCTTCACCCGTCACGCCGATGAGAACGCGGCGCTGAATCGGGTCTTACGCTGGTACTGGCGTCTCTCATGGTTCCCTCAGTCTTCTCCCCGGTTGGGGTGCAGACGAGTGAGCTTCAGTTTATGCTACAGTACAGACCTCAGCGTTTGCGCCCAGCGAGGAACTGTATGTCGCGCCTGTACAAAGACATCACCGAAACAATCGGACACACACCTCTCGTCCGGCTCAATCGTATCGCTAAATGATTACACGCTGAGATCTACGGCAAGCTGGAATTCTTCAATCCTCTGAGCAGTGTCAAAGACCGCATTGGTTATAGCATGGTTGTTGCCGCCGAGCGGGCGGGCAAGCTGACGCCAGAGACGGTGATCATCGAACCGACGAGTGGCAACACGGGTATCGCTCTGGCCTTCGTTGCGGCCGCACGCGGGTATCGGTTGATTCTCACCATGCCGGATTCGATGAGCCTGGAGCGGCGGAATCTGCTGCGGCTGCTTGGCGCGGAACTAGTGTTAACCCCGGCGCAAGAAGGTATGGCCGGCGCGATCTGGAAGGCGGAAGAGATCGCCAAAACCCTTCCCCACGCGTTCATCCCTCAGCAATTTGAAAATCCATCCAACCCTGAGATTCATCGCCAGACCACCGCTCGGGAGATTTGGGACGATACCGATGGAGCTGTAGATATTTTGGTCAGTGGGGTCGGTACCGGTGGTACCATTACCGGTGTGTCTGAGGTGATCAAATCTCTGAAGCCGAGCTTCCGCGCCGTTGCCGTGGAACCCGCGCAATCGGCGGTACTTTCCGGTGGCGTTCCTGGACTCACACAGATTCAGGGGATTGGCGCGGGTTTCATCCCGCAGGTGCTGAATACCAAGATTATCGACGAAATTGTCCAGGTGCGAGATGAAGACGCGTTGGCCACCGCACGGTTAGTGGCGCAACAGGAAGGCATCCCCGCCGGCATCAGTAGTGGGGCCGCGGTATGGGCCGCGCTTAAGATTGCCGCCCGACCAGAAAACCAAGGCAAAATGATCGTGGCGATCCTGCCGAGTTCGGCCGAGCGCTATCTCAGTACCGCGTTGGTGGAAGATCTGTAAGAAGCTCCTCTTTTCTGCTGCGCCTGATGAAATTTGACTGGCAAGTTCGGTAATGGTCCGAACGCCAAGATTCAGAGTGCCACGGGCCGCTTGCGGCCCGTGTGGTACGGTCGCACTGGCGGACCAGCCCAATACTGGCCGGGAAATTTTCCTGCTTGAGGCCCAGGACTGGGGCTTTGCCCTTTGGAGTGCGGGAGCCGCGCTCCCGCTTTGGCTGCGCAGCGCTCCACGCCCCGTAACAGCTGGCGCCCGGTAGCCAAAGCGCCGTCCAGGCCGGCGCACTCCAAAGCTGCGCCGGCGGAGCCTAGAGCTTGGCCCCGAGTGGAGCAAAGTTATTCCGGACACTATTGGGACCAGCCGCCCGTGGCACCCAACGTTACGGTTACCGATTTTGTTCGTCAAAGTTCATTAGGCTAGGGGGAGGGTCTGGCCGGCTGAGTAAGTGCCCTGTATACCCTCACCCCAGCCCCTCTTTTTGGGGCAAATGTGGTGATTTTGCTCGTGCGAGGTGTGACATGGACAATGCTGCTTCTCTTCCGCTGATGCTCTCCGGCTGTCGGGTGCTGGATTTTACCCAATATCTCGCCGGTCCTACGGTGACTCGACTCATAGCGGAACTGGGCGCGCATATCATCAAAGTCGAGCAAGCCCCCATGGGTGACCCTGCGCGCTTGTTACCGTTTATCAAAAACGGGCGCAGTGCTTATTTCGTCCAGCAGAACCGTGGCAAGAAAAGTCTCTGTCTCGATTTTAATCAACCTGAAGCCCTAGACCTGTTACGCTCGGTAGTGAAAACCGTTGATGTCGTGGTAGAAAACTACGGTCCTTGCGTGATGGAGAAGCGCGCTTTGGATTACGCCTCTCTGAAGAAAATTAATCCCCGGCTGATTATGGTCTCGGTTTCCGCCTTCGGTCGCAACAGCCCGCTTTCCCATAGGGTTGGTTATGACCTGATTGCTCAGGCATTTTCCGGCATCATGCATATGACCGGTGAGTCCCAGGGTCCACCGCAGTTTGTCGGCCTGGAGACTACGTTCCTACTCGTGCCGGATCTCATCATCCCTTGGTCTGTCCCTGTGGCACTTTTAAGGGGCCGCAGGGATGGATTGTTATCTTAGTCCTTGATCGCCAGTGGCCGAGTCTGACGCGGGCGATGGGCAAGCCAGAGTTGACGAATGATCCCCGGTTTGCCACCGGTGCGGACCGTGGGAAGAATCAAAAGGAATTGATTGCGCTCATCGAGACGTGGCTGCAGTCGTTTCCCGGTGACGAGGCGGCGCTGCAAGTATTGGAGGACCATCGGATTCCTTCGGCGCCAGTGATGTCGATCGTCGATACTATCTCCCATCCCTACTTTAAGGCGCGCAACATGGTCCGTACTGTTCCTGATCCGATTTTGGGAGAGGTGACGATTCCAGGTTTCCCCTTCAAATACTCAGCCTTTCCCGAGTTGCCCGATATCCAAGCTCCACTGCTGGGAGAGCACAATGCCGAGGTGCTTACCGCACAGTTGGGCTACACCGCCGAACAGGTCGCTGCGTTGCACGAAAAGGGTATCCTCTTTGCCGAACCGAAATAGAAAATTTTGCTTAATGCCTATGCGACTAACGGTCCCCTCGTGCCCGGGCTCTGCCCGGGTACGCTCTGAGTGGCCGGCTCAGCCGGCCTGCGGCCGCTCGTGCAGCGGCAGAGCCGCTCGCTCCTTGCGGTCCCAGGCAGAGTCTGGGACCGAGAAGCACTCATTATGTGAAATACTGACGAGAGCGAGACGCGCCTTGTTCCCGCCGATGGGCTGGCGTAAAAGAGACAACAATTGGTAGTAGCGTTGGCAAAAAAGGAGGAATGTCCATGGCTACACTCGCAATTGATACGGTAGAAAACTTTGGCGCCGGGGTACTGGAAGCCGAAGGGGTAGTGATTGATAAAGAGGGAAATGCTTGGGGAGGCGGACGTAACAGCAAAGTCTACAAGGTTAGCCCGGATGGCAAAGTACAGGAGGTGGTGCAATTGCCTTCTGGTTCGATTCCCAACGGTGTGACGCTTGACCGTGCGGGAAACTTCATCTACTGCGACTTAGGCAAAAAGGCTATGATGCGGCTGTCCCCGGACGGCAAGGTGTCGATGATCGCTGATCGGGTAGGCTCATTAGCGCTGTCGCTGCCGAAT